>NZ_BAABDS010000033.1:0-54763 GCF_039539745.1 Oceanisphaera sediminis | reverse complement strand
CCAATCCCCAATCCCCAATCCCCAATCCCCAATCCCCAATCCCTACATTAACGCTTACAACTGTGTTTCATTCTGGCAATCTGTAGCCTGCTTATTTACACTAACCGCCGAATTTAGCCCACGGAGGCGCCATGCACTGTCCCTTCTGTCATGCAACCGAAACCAAGGTCATCGATTCCCGTCTGGTCGGGGAAGGATTGCAGGTGCGCCGCCGGCGGGAATGCAACGCCTGCAAAGAGCGTTTCACCACCTTCGAGAGTGCCGAGCTGGTGATGCCGCGGGTGATCAAGACCACCGGCATTCGCGAACCCTTCAACGAAGACAAGCTGGAAGCGGGTATGCAACGGGCACTGGAAAAACGCCCGGTCAGCACCGAAGCCATCGAGCAGGCGGTTAGCCGCATCATGTCTCAGCTGCGCGCCACCGGTGAGCGGGAAATCAAATCCGAACACATCGGTAACCTGGTGATGGAAGAGCTGAAGCAGCTCGACAAGGTGGCCTATATCCGTTTCGCCTCCGTTTATCGTTGTTTTGAAGACTTGCGCCAATTCGGCGAAGAAATAGCCCGACTGGAGCAATGAGTGTTTAATTCCGACGATGCGCGCTGGATGGCCAGGGCGCTTGAGCTGGCCCGGCGAGGGCGCTTCACCACCAGTCCCAATCCCTCGGTAGGCTGCGTCATCGTACATAACGGCACCCTGGTAGGCGAAGGCTATCACCAGCAGGCCGGCGGCCCGCACGCCGAAGTCTTTGCCCTGCGTCAGGCCGGTAGCCAGGCCCGGGGCGCCACCGCCTATGTCACCCTCGAGCCCTGTTCTCATCACGGTCGTACGCCGCCCTGTGCCCAGGGCTTGATCGATGCCGGTGTGGCCAGAGTGGTGGCGGCCTCGGTGGACCCCAATCCGCAGGTGGCGGGGCGCGGTCTGGCCATGCTGCAGACGGCGGGCATTGACGCCGCCGCCGGACTGATGAGCGAGGCGGCCGAGGCGGTCAATACCGGTTTCATGCACCGCATGCGCACCGGCCTGCCGTTTGTGACCGTCAAGCTGGCGGCGAGTCTGGACGGGCGCACCGCCCTGGCCAATGGCGAGAGCAAGTGGATTACCGGTCCGGCTGCCCGGCGCGACGTACAGCGCCATCGCGCCCTGAGCTGCGCCATTCTGTCCGGTGCCGATACGGTGCTGACCGACGACGCCAGCCTCAATGTGCGCTGGAGCGAACTGCCCGCGTCGCTACAAACCGAATATGAACAAAATCAACTGCGCCAGCCGCTTCGGGTTATCATCGATACCCGTAACCGGTTGACCCCGGAACTGAAACTGTTTGCCCAGCCCGGCCCGATCCTGTTGCTGCGCGGCAAGGTCAGCGGCGGTTTCGGCGAGCAGGTAGAAGAATGCGTACTGCCGTTGGCAGACAATGATCAACTCGATCTGCCGCTGTTGCTGGCCGAGCTGGGCCGCCGCCAGATTAATCACCTGTGGGTGGAGGCGGGGGGCCGTCTTTGCGGCGCCCTGCTCGCTGCCGCATTGGTGGATGAACTGGTGTTGTATCAGGCGCCCAAACTGATGGGCTCGACCAGCCGCGGGCTCTTCGATCTGCCAGAGCTGACTGCCATGAGCCAGGTGCCACAGCTGGAGTGGCTCGACTGCCGCCGAGTGGGTAACGATATTAAACTGACCGCAAGGGTAAAAAGCTGATGTTTACCGGAATTGTTGAAGCCACCGGCATACTGGCCGATATTCGCCGCCAGGGTAACGAGTCGGTGATCCGCATTCATTGCCCAAGGCTGGACTTGTCGGATGTGAAACTGGGTGACTCCATCGCCACCAATGGCGTATGTCTGACCGTGACCGAGCTGGGCGCGGATTACTACTGTGCCGATGTGTCCGGTGAAACTATAAATCGCACCGGCTTTGCCGGCTATCGTACCGGGCAGGCGGTGAACCTGGAAAAAGCCCTGCTGGCCACCAGCCGGCTGGGCGGCCATATGGTGTCCGGTCATGTGGACGGTGTCGGCCATATCCGCCGCCGCACCGAGCTTGGCACCAGCATAGAGTTGTGGGTCGAGGCCCCTGCTGGGCTGGCGCGCTATATCGCCGAAAAAGGCTCCATTACCGTGGATGGCATCAGCCTTACGGTCAACGATGTGGAAGGGGCGGCATTCAAGCTGACCCTGGTTCCGCATACCTTACAGGAAACCACCCTCGACGACTGGCGGCCCGGCCGACAGGTAAATCTTGAGGTGGATATTATTGCCCGCTATCTTGAACGTCTGCTGACCGCTGCGTCTGAGCCGCAACAGGGCGGACTGACGCTGGCGACCCTGGCCGCCAGCGGTTTTATGAAATAAGAAGGGAGAACACCATGGCTTTAAGCAGTACCCAGGAAATCATCGACGATATCCGTCAGGGTAAAATGGTCATCCTGATGGATGATGAAGACCGGGAAAACGAAGGTGACTTGATCATGGCCTCCGAGCATGTACGCCCGGAAGACATCAACTTCATGGCCAAATACGGCCGGGGGCTGATTTGCCTGACCCTGACCGAAGCCCGTTGCCGCCAGCTGGACATTCCCCAGATGGTCAGCCGCAACACCGAGCAGTTCTCCACCGCCTTCACCGTGTCTATCGAAGCTGCCGAGGGCGTGACCACCGGTATTTCTGCCGCCGATCGGGCTCATACGGTACAAACCGCCGTGGCCAAGGAAGCCAAGCCGGCCGATCTGGTACAGCCGGGGCATATCTTTCCGCTCAAGGCCCAGAATGGCGGTGTACTGACCCGTGCCGGTCATACCGAAGCGGGCTGTGATCTGGCTCGTCTGGCCGGTCTGGAAGCCTCGTCGGTTATCGTCGAGATCCTCAACGAAGACGGCACCATGGCCCGACGTCCGGATCTGGAAGTCTTCGCCCAGGAGCACGGCATCAAGCTCGGCACCATTGCCGATCTCATCGAATACCGTAACCAGAACGAAACCACCATCGAGCAGGTGGCGCGCTGTAACCTGCCCACCGAATACGGCGACTTCGAGCTGGTGACCTTTCGTGACACCATCGACAATCAGGTGCATTTCGCACTGAAAAAAGGTGAGATCAAGGCCGACGAGCCGGCGCTGGTGCGGGTGCATATTCACGATATGTTCACCGATGTGCTGATGACCGACCGTCATTCGGCACGCACCTGGCCGCTGGGCAAGTCGATGGCCCGCATCGCCGACGAAGGCGGCGTGCTGGTGATCCTCGGCCGGGAAGAAACGCCGGATCATCTGCTGTCGCTGGTGCGCCAGTTCGAGGCGGTGGATCGCGGTGAACGGCTCGAAGGCGCCAAGCGCCAGGGTACGTCCCGCCGGGTCGGCGTCGGCTCGCAGATACTGCAGGCCATGGGGGTGGGCAAGATGAAGCTGCTCAGCTCCCCCAAGCGCTACCATGCGCTGTCCGGCTTCGGCCTGGAAGTGGTCGATTACATCATCGACTGATGAACACACAACTGCCGCCGCCTTGGCTAACACCATGCAGTTAACGGGATCGATTGGCTTTCAAACCGACCTTCTGCGCCATGGATGGCGCAGCAGAGCCCCCAGGGATGGGTTTACGGCGTGTCGGTGGGAAGTCAATTGATTCCGTTTTACGTTTAACTGACAGTTGTTAGCCGCCCTGGCGGCAGTTTTCATTTTATTGTCATTCCCTTTTACGTCCTCCTGCTTTATTACCGGATATAACTTCCGATATGGTCATTATTCAATGCGCCTGTTAATTGATTCAAATAAAGCGGCCATACCACACTAATATTCTCCACCTTCTTTATTTGTTTTTCCGCTATTGAGTACTCCCTGATTGAGTTTTTACGCGGTTGCGGCACAATGGCGGCTTCGTATGAGTTATTCCGACACAGAGCAAGGATGCCAATGGCCATTTGGGGCAAGGGACTGCGCGCAAAATCCATATGGGCACTGCTGTTGGCCTGTCTGCTGGCGTTTGTTCCTGCCGGTGGCATTGGCTGGCAGGTGTTGAGCGGCGTGCAGGATTACTTCGGCAAGGCCTATGCCCGCAATTTTACCCAGCTTAACCGGCAGAATATTCTGGTGCCCCTGTCCCGGGATCTGGCGCTGGCCCGGCGGTTCGCAGACTCGGTACTGATGCATCAGTGGCTGGAGAATGAAAGCGACGAGCAGCACAAGGCTCTGCTGTTTCGCGAAGCAAAAGGCTTTACCGACGATTTCAGCAGCCATTCCTTTTTTATCATCAGCGCCGACTCGCGCGCCTATTATTATGGCCAGCGTGATCAGGCGCTCGGCGGCGAACCGCAATATCACCTTTCTTCCGATAATCCCGACGACCGCTGGTTCTTCAACGTGCTGGAACAGGGCGAAAAACTCAATATCAACGTCAATCGCGACACGCGACTGGGTACTACCCGGGTGTGGTTGAATGTGTTGATTGAAAACCAGGGCCGGCCGCTCGGGCTGGCCGGCACCGGTATCGATTTGACCAGCTTCATCGATCGCTTTATCAATACCGATGATGTCGGCGTAACGCCGATGATCATCGACGAGCAGGGCGCCTTTCAGGCCCACCCGGACAGTGAGCTGATAGCCCTGGGCTCGGCCGCCGGTGCCGATGCCGAGCGTCGTACCCTGCAGGCTCAACTGAACGAGGATAGCCAGCGGCAACGGCTGCAGCAGTTGATGGCCGAGGCGCGGGCAGATTCTTCCGATGTCAGCATCGACTGGTTTGAACTGTCGGGGCGCCGCCAGTTGCTGGCGTTCAGTTTTATTCCCGAACTTGGCTGGTATGTGGTGACCGCCATCGACCCGGGCGCGGCGCAGGTGCTGGAGGGTGCCTGGATCAATACCGCCCTGCTGGTCTTTGTGGTGATGCTGGTGGTGTTACTGCTGGCGCTGGCCTATGCGGTGGAAAAACTGATGCTGTCGCCGCTGCGTCAGTTGCAGGGCTCGGCAACCGCCATGGCCGAGGGGCGTTTCGATGTGTCGTTGCCGCCGTCATCGGGCGATGAAATCGGCGATCTCAGTGCCGCCTTCGGGGTGATGGCGAAAAAGGTGCAGTCCCATACCGAAGAGCTGGAACAAAAGGTGCAGAGCCGCACCCGTGAGCTGGAAGAAACCAATCACAGGATGCGCCAGGCGCACCAGCAGATCAACGATTCCATCGATTATGCCAGCCTCATTCAGCGCGCTATTTTGCCGGATCAGCAACTGACCGAGGTGCTGGGCGAACATCACTTTGTGTTGTGGCATCCCAGAGATGTGGTGGGGGGTGACTTCTATATTTTTCATCCCGGTGAGCGGGGCCGTTTTCTGGTCGGGGTGGTCGACTGTGCCGGGCACGGGGTGGCCGGCGCCCTGATGACCATGCTGGCGCGGGCGGCGCTGGATCATGCCATTCGCGAGCAGGGGATAGCGTCGCCGGCGGCGATACTGCAGCTGGCGGATCGCACGCTGCGGGGCATGCTGCAGGACTGCGACTTGCCACGCGGCCTGGCCACCAATATGGACGTGGGCCTGGCGTCGGTGGTGCCAGACCGGGAGCAGCTGGTGTTTGCCGGTGCCAAGATGTCGCTGTATCACAGCGACGGTGACCGCATCGACGAAATCAAGGGCAGCCGGCGCACGCTGCTCGACCGGCGTGATGCTCACTTTGAAGACATCACCCTGACCCTGCAGCCGGACGCGATTTACTACCTGGCCACCGACGGTTATCCCGATCAGGCCGGGGGAAGCAAGGGCTTTGGCTTGGGCAGCAGCCGGTTTCGCGAGTTGCTGCGCACCCATGCCCGTTTGCCCCTCAACGAGCAGGCGCTGGCGCTCAGACAGGCGCTGGATGATTATCGAGGTCATCATCCTCAACGGGATGATATTACCCTGCTCGCATTCAAAGTAGATTCATCATCAGAGGCCGTTTAAATGTCATCCATTGACCTGCTGTCGATAAGAGAACAGTTTAACCAGAACCAGATTCTGCTGTGTTTCAACGGGCCTATTTCACGCAGCCTGATTGAAGAAATAGGCAAGGCGCTGAAAAATCACCTGCAGGCGGAACAAGCGCTGCCCACCGCGGCCATGGATGTGTTCGGGGTCTACATCGAACTGACCCAGAATATTCGTCATTACGCCGCGCATATGGCCTACAGTGAGGCCGAAGGCTCGGCCACAGTGGTGGTGGCGCGCAGCGATGACGGGCATTATCAGGTGCTGGCCGGCAATCTGGTCGAGCTGGACGATGGTCGGGCGCTGTGTCGGCGCATCGACGAGTTGTCCGGCATGAATAAGGCGGAGCTGAAATCGGCGTATAAAACCCAGTTACGCCGGCCCCGAGACGGTAATGAGAGTTCCGGCGCCGGGCTGGGCCTGCTGGATGTGGCCCGCAAGTCATCCCGGCCGATGACCGCCAAACTGGTGGAAACGGGCGCGGGCCGAGGGTTTTTAAGTCTGTTGGCGGTAATATGAGCATGCAATCGGAAGTGGCGATGAAATCATTAAACGTGACCGGTAGTCAGTCTACCCCCACTATTCTCTGCAACCCGGATAATGGGGTGATGAGCATGCAGGGCGACTCCTACCCTGAAAACTCGTTCGAGTTTTTTGGCGAGGTGATCGAATGGGTCGAGCAATTTCTGCAGCGATCATCGCAGCCGTTGCAGCTGGAATTACACCTGATTTACATGAACACCAGCAGCGTCAAGGCGATGATGGATATCTTTGACCTGATGGAGGCGGCGTTTGCCGCGAGCCGTGAGGTGAGCGTGCGCTGGTACTACGATCCCGACAACGAGCGGGTGGTGGAGCTGGCCGAAGAGTTCAAGGAAGACTGCTCCTTCCCCTTCGATATATTGCCCCATGACGAGTAAACCGACCCATGACGAGTAGACTGAGCGACCGGGAGCTGGAGCAACTGCTGTCCGATCCGGCACAGCAAAACAATCCGCTGCTTCCGGTGCTGCAACAGCTGCTGGAGCGAGACCGGGAGCAGCGGGAGCGACTGGAACGGCTGCTGCGTATCTCCGACTGCAGCTACGACATGGCCCGCTCCCAGACCCATGATCTGCTGCACCAGTACGACCGGCAATTGCGCCGGCTGGAAAAAATCACCCGCATCTCTGACCGTTATCAGCGCAGCTTGCTGGAGCTGAACGAAGAGCTGAAAAAAGCCGCCCTGCGTGACCCGCTGACCGGGCTGGCCAACCGACGGCTGTTGATGGAACGAGTGCGCGAAGAGCTGGACCGCTGTCGGCGGGGCCGTGCGCCCTTCAGTCTGGTGATGCTGGACGCGGATCACTTCAAGCGCATCAACGACGTTTTCGGTCATGATACCGGGGATCGGGTGCTGTGCATGCTGGCCGACACTATATCCCGGCAACTGCGTGGCTACGACCTCTGTGCCCGCTGGGGCGGTGAAGAGTTTATGTTATTGTTGCCGGAGACCGGACTGGATCAGGCCTCGGCGCTGGTAAAGCGGGTCATGCAGGCGGTACGGTCGCTGACGCTGGACGGCGATAGCGCAAGCCTGCTCAGCGTCAGTGCCGGACTGACCTGCTACCAGCCCGATGAAGACGTCGATCTCACCATCAACCGGGCCGACGGGGCGCTGATCCAGGCTAAAAACAATGGTCGGGATCGATTGATGGTGGTGCCGCACTAGTCTCCACCTCTTCTTGATAAGCATAAGATTCGAGGTAACCAACTGATGGCAAAACGACTGGGAACGACCGATTTTATCGACATGCCCTGGAAAAATGGCGGCGGCGTGACCCGGGAGCTGTACCGGCTGCCGAGCGATCAGGGGGCCGACTTCGGTCTGCGGGTGTCGATGGCCCGGGTGGGACAAAGCGGCCCCTTCTCTTTTTTCCCCGGTATTGACCGCATCCTGATGCTGATGGAGGGGGCCGGCTTCGAACTGACCATGAACGACAACCAGCATACGCTGGATACGCCCTTTTCACCGCTGGCTTTTCCCGGTGAAGCGGAGGTGAATTGCCGGCTGCTGGCCGGTGAATGTCTGGACTTCAATGTGATGACCGACCGGCGCTGGGGCGAGGCCGAGGTTCAGATATATCATCTGGCGCCGGGGCAGGTTTATCGTTGTCACAGCGTCACGCCACGGTTGCTGTATCGTCACCTTTCCGGCCATGACGCCGAACCCGAATTGTGGGTACTGGAGCCCGGAGAAAGTCTGGATCTGGCCGCCGACGAGCAGGGCGCTACCCTGGTCGATATTACCCTTTATCCTGTTGACGGAGTCTGAGATGACCACCTTGAATGCGATTGTGCGGGACACGGCGCCCAACCCGACTGCCTGTGTGATCTGGCTGCATGGTCTGGGCGCCGATGGCCATGACTTCGAGCCCATAGTACCGGAGCTGAAGCTGCCCGCAGGCAGCGCTATCCGCTTTATCTTCCCCCATGCGCCGCAGATACCGGTCACCGTCAATGGTGGCCTGCCGATGCCGGCCTGGTATGACATTCTGGCCATGAGCCTGGAGCGGGAAGTGGATGAACCCCAGCTGCGGGCTTCGGCCCTGGCGGTGCAGGCCCTGGTTGAACAGCAGATCGAACAGGGCATCGACAGTCGCCGTATCCTGCTGGCCGGTTTTTCCCAGGGCGGTGCCGTGGCCTATGAGGCAGCCTTGAGTTTTCATCGGCCGTTGGCCGGACTGATTGCCATGTCGACCTATCTGGCCACCGCCGACAGCCTGCAACGCCATGAGGCCAATCAGTACCTGCCGGTGCAGATACTGCACGGCAGCCGCGATGGCGTGGTGCCCGAGCTGCTGGGCGAGCGCGCCTGTCAGCAGTTGCAGCAATGGGGTTTTGTGCCCGAATATCACCACTACCCGATGGAGCACAGCGTGTGCGCCGCCGAAATTGCCGATATCTCCCGTTTCATGCGCCAGTGCCTGCAGCTATAGCGATATTAGCTGACTGGCTGTAGACCAGGCAGGCGACTCCGGCGCCCGGAAGAGGGCAAAGGGAGTGAACCCTTTGTCCGATAAATGAACCGTTAGTGAGTTTTCAAAAGACCATCAAGGAAACAAGATGACCCTGAACGAGCTGCAGCAAAAACTGCAAAACAACCCCGAAACCATCGAATTTGCCGATACCATGGCGATCATCGAGCAGTTGTACGACTTTACTCCCGCCGCCTTTACCAATGGCGACGTTAGCAACGACGCCGGACAGAACAGCGGCTCCTGCAAGCTGTTTGCCTTTGCCCGACTGCAGGGATTGAACGAGCAGCAGACCCTGGACTGCTTTGGCAGCTTCTATCGCAACGATGTGCTGGGCAACCCCGACGGTGAAGACCATCAGAATATTCGCAACTTCATCAACACCGGCTGGTCGGGTGTCGAGTTTGCCACTCAACCGCTCACCCCAAAAGCCTGATAAAGGACTCCCGCCATGGCCGGTGCCAGCCTGTTAACCCTGATAGATGATATCGCCACCATTCTGGATGACGTGTCGCTGATGACCAAGGTCGCGGCCAAGAAAACCGCGGGGGTGCTGGGGGACGATCTGGCACTGAATGCCCAGCAGGTGTCCGGCGTGCGGGCCGAACGCGAGCTGCCGGTGGTGTGGGCGGTGGCCAGGGGCTCGTTGCGCAACAAGCTGATTCTGGTGCCGGCGGCGCTGTTGATCAGCGCCCTGGCCCCCTGGGCCATAGTGCCGTTGCTGATGC
The DNA here is from genome assembly GCF_039539745.1 of Oceanisphaera sediminis. Classification (NCBI taxonomy): domain Bacteria; kingdom Pseudomonadati; phylum Pseudomonadota; class Gammaproteobacteria; order Aeromonadales; family Aeromonadaceae; genus Oceanisphaera; species Oceanisphaera sediminis. The sequence goes on along the minus strand of NZ_BAABDS010000033.1, from coordinate 45,075 downwards.
TGGGCGGCGCCTTTCTGTGCTTCGAGGGCGTGGAAAAACTGGTGCATTCCTTTTTGCATCGGGATGAAGGCGAACAGCTTCACCTGGCGGAAATAGACGAGTCGGTGGATCTGGTGGCGCTGGAGCAGGACAAGATAAAGGGGGCGATTCGCACCGACTTTATTCTGTCGGCCGAAATCATTGTGATCACCCTGGGCACGGTGGCCGGCGTCGGTTTCGGTCAGCAGGTCATGGTGCTGGCCGGCATCGCCCTGCTGATGACCGTCGGGGTTTACGGCCTGGTGGCGGGTATCGTCAAACTGGACGATCTGGGACTTTATCTGAGTCAGAAACGCGGGCTACTGCGGGGATTCGGCCAAGCCTTGCTGTCGGCCTGTCCCTATCTGATGAAAGGGTTGTCGGTGGTGGGCACCGCCGCCATGTTTCTGGTGGGCGGTGGTATTCTGGTGCATGGCATTCCCGGCGCCGAGACGCTGATCCACGACTGGGTTCAAAAGCTGCCGCTTCTGGGCGGGTCGCTGTCCTGGCTGGTGCCGACTCTGCTGAACGGCCTGGTCGGCATGCTGGCGGGCACCCTGGTGCTGCTGCTGGTGAAAGGAGCCGGCCTGTTGAAGGGCGGCACATCATAGAGAGATACTGTTTTGGTTTGATTGTCATATCAACTCCGAACAAAGGGCCCGCTCCGCCGACTCGCCGTGAATCCCTCCCTGGAGGCTCAGCCGCGCCATCCGTGGCGCGGATGGTCGGCTGAGCAGATCCCTTTGCTCTCCTTGATGCACCGGCGTTGCCTGTTAGCGCCGTCTACAGACAACTCGATGCTCGAGAAGAGGCAACAGAGATCGACTCTCACGACCGTGAAATGCCATGGACGGCATTTCCCGAGCCCTCAGGGATGAGTTTATGGCGTGTCGTGGGAGGCGACTGTGTTGCCTCTGATCCCGGGGTTAAAATGATCAGATGTTTATTCAAATTGGTATTATCTCTTACCACCCACATTCAGCGCCTGACGGCTGCGATACCAGGCCAGCAGGTTGCGGCTGCGATAGCTGAGCAACGCCAGCAGGATCAGCACACAACCGAACACTTTCTCTATCGGCATCGGCTCCTGATACCAGAACACGCTGATCAGCACCGTCCATATCGGCTCCAGCATCATGATCAGCGCGGCATTGGCCACGTTGCTGTATTTTTGCCCGGTACTCTGGCAGACGAAACGCAGCGAGGTGGCCAGCAGCACGCTGGCGGCAAACCAGCCCCAGATCTCGGGCTCGATAACCTCGGGCCAGTGCTCGAACAGGCCGGAATAGATCAGGTGCATGACACCGGTAACGGTCAGCTGCACGCAGGTGAGCGCCATGGGGTCGATACGCCGGGCAAAGCGGCTGTTCAGATTGAAATACATCGCCAATGACAGCGAGGCCAGCAGAAACAGTAGCTGGCTGAGTGACAGGCTGAGGCCCGAGCCCATGGTCAGCAGAAACAGACCGGCGATGGCGATGGGCAGGGCCAGCCAGAACTGCCGGTTGGGTTTTTCCCGGAAGATAAGCCAGGCCAGCGGCGGCACCATCAGCATGGCCAGACTCATGATAAAGGCCCCTTCGCCGATGCCCTCGCTATGGGAAATGGCCTGGATCCAGAAGATCAGGTTCAGGGTCATCACCAGGCCGATGGCGGCCGCCTTGAGCAGCAGCCCGGTCGGGGTTTGGCGCAACGTGCGATAACAAAACGGCAGCAGCAGCAGCGCCGCCAGCAGAAAGCGCCAGCCGACAAAACCGGCGGGGGGCAGGCCGGAAATGGCTTCTTTGGAAAACAGCCAGCCGGCGGACGCCAGCAGGGTGGCGCTTAAAATAAACAGATCGCCGCGCCGTTCTGGCAACATAAATCACCCTCGTAGTCTTTTGATGCAAAATGGATAAGGTCGGCCGGTATACAACTGACGTGAGCGGTTCCATGGCAGGAAGAGTGGGCACAGCCGGCAGCGGCCCTACTGTATGTTATTTCACTTTATTTGCACACCGAGCCATCTAATCCTGTGAGGCTGCCGACACTATTCGCCCCGTCAGGCGCAACGCATGAGGGCTTCTCGAGCCGCTGCCTTTGTCAACTTCCTCCCGGTGTTGTGCTTTTGTCACCCTCAGGTTGTGTTAGAATATGCGCACTTTTGTCCAAACAGGGATTCCCATGAAGGTAATCGAAGGGCTGATGGCCACTCCCGAGGCCAAGGTGGCGATCGTCGTCGCCCGTTTCAACAGCTTTATCAACGACAGCCTGGTGGCCGGAGCGCTGGATGTGCTCAAGCGTCAGGGTCAGGTAAAAGATGACAACATCACGCTGGTACGTGTACCGGGTGCCATCGAAATGCCGCTGGTGTGCAAAAAGCTCGCCAAGAGCGGTAACTACGATGCCATTGTTGCCCTTGGCTGCGTGATCCGCGGTGGAACCTACCACTTCGACCTGGTCGCCAATGAAAACAGCAAGGGCATGGCCAGCGTGATGATGGACTTTGAAGTGCCGATTGCCTTTGGAGTTCTGACCACCGAAAACATAGAACAAGCCATCGAGCGTGCTGGCACCAAGGCGGGTAACAAGGGCGCGGAAGCTGCCCTCAGCGCACTTGAAATGATTAACGTCCTGCAAGCGCTGGACTAAGAGGAGTACTGCATTGAAACCGTCTGAACGCCGTAAGGCCCGCCGTCTCGCCACCCAGGCTATCTACCAGTGGCAAATGACCAAGGATAACGTGGCCGATATTGCCCAGCAGTTTGCGCTGGAACAGGACACCAAAGGGGTGGATCTGGATTATTTCCGTGATTTGCTGTTTGGGGTCTCGGTGCATGTAAAAGAGTTGGATGCGGTGTTTTCGCCTTATCTGTCGCGCCCGCTGGCCGAGCTGGATATGGTGGACAAGGCGGTGCTGCGGTTGGCCACCTATGAGCTGACCCGGCGTGAAGATGTACCTTATCGGGTGGTGATCAACGAGGCCATTGAACTGGCCAAGGCGTTTGCCGCCGATGAAAGCCACAGGTTCGTCAACGGCGTACTCGACAAGGTCATCAAGCAGTTAAAAAAATAAACAATAAGCACGGGAAAAAGCCAGCAGTCGCTGGCTTTTCATTTATATGAATGAATTTGACATAATAAAACACTATTTTACCGTCGCCAGCCACCGCAAGGATGTGCTGATGGGACCGGGCGATGACTGTGCCCTGTTACAGTTGCCGGCCAATTCGGTGCTGGCAGTCAGCACCGATACCCTGGTCAGCGGTGTGCATTTTTTTGCCGACATGGATCCGATGGCGCTGGGGCACAAGGCCCTGGCGGTGAATCTCTCGGATCTGGCGGCCATGGGCGCCGATCCTTGCTGGGTGTCGCTGGCGCTGACCCTGCCCGAGGTCGATGAAAACTGGATCAAGGGCTTTTGTGCCGGCTTCTTCGAACTGGCGGAATATTATAACGTGGCGCTGGTCGGCGGTGACATGACCCGCGGCCCGCTGTCCATTACCGTGACCGTGCATGGCACCCTGCCGGAAGGTAAGGGCCTGCGGCGCAACGGCGCCCGGGTAGGCGACGGCATTTATGTTACCGGTACCCTGGGTGATGCGGCATTGGGCCTGCAACAGGTGCTGGGTAATATCACGGTGCCCGAGGCGCACCGGGACTTTGTTCGCACCAAGTTCGAGCATCCGCATCCGCGCATTCTGGCGGGACAGGCGCTACGCGATATCGCCTCCAGCGCCCTGGACCTGTCTGACGGTCTGGCCGGCGATCTGGCCCATGTGGCCCGCGCCTCCGGCATGCGGGCACAGCTGGAGCTGGAGCAACTGCCGCTGAGTGCGGCCATGCTGGCATCGGTGTCGCGAGAGCAGGGCTGGGAGCTGGCATTGACCGGCGGTGACGATTACGAGTTGTGCTTTACCGTGCCCGAACTGCACCGAGGGTTGCTCGAAACCGCGCTGGCGCACTGTGGCGTCAAGTTCACCCGGGTCGGGCGCATGCTGGCCGGTGAAGTGGGCGTAGAGCTCACTTCCGAGGGGCGTCCTTATCAGCTGGCATCGAAAAGCTGGGATCATTTTCGTAGTGGTACCGAATGAGAAAACCCGAGCTGGCGGCGCTGAAGCTGTCCAACCCCTTGCACCTGCTGGCCCTGGGCTTTGGCACCGGCCTGAGCCCGGTAATGCCGGGCACCATGGGCACCCTGGCGGCTATTCCGCTCTACTTGCTGATCCAGGGGCTGTCGCCGCTGTGGTATCTGCTGATCCTGGTATTGGGCTTCGTGGCCGGTATCTGGATTTGCAATGCGGCCACCAGGGCCATTGGTCGTCACGATCATGGTGCCATCGTCTGGGACGAGATCATCGGCTTTGGCATCACCATGTTCGCGGCCCCGGCCGGCGGCTGGTGGATACTGGCGGGGTTCGTGCTGTTCCGTTTTTTCGATATCGTCAAACCCTGGCCCATTCGCTGGTTCGATCGGCGGATACACGGCGGTTTCGGCATCATGTTCGATGACGTGATCGCCGGGCTGTTCGCCCTGGCCTGCCTGCAGGGGCTGGCGGCATTGCTGTAATCGGTGGCCGCGCCGCTTTCTGGCTGCGCGGCACTCTTCCTTTCTGCCAAACTTTCAAATCTCGTCCAGCCTCATCACACTCGCTTATCCTCCATCGTCTGCCGCTTTGCGTTCGTTATTTCCTTTTTAGAGTCAAAAGCCTACTTTTTATCGTCAGTCTTTCGGCTTATACGATGCCTTTAGTCATAAACACCATTGATAATTTGATGCTCGAAATATCTTGCTGAATTTGTGAGCTGCATCCCTATATCTGCGGTTTGTTTTGGTGTGAAGACAGGCTTACAATGGCGGTCTAATGTTGCTTTTTTGTTGCCGGCTGTCCATGCTCGGCAACGACGCACCGGCTGCCATTGAGGCCTGGTCGGTTGAAGGATGCGCAAGCGAGGGCTCGGGCCCGATTAAGGATGAGCATGTCCCTGTTAGCAATAAAACATCTGCGAATCGAATATCCGTCCCGTCATGGCGTGATGGCCGCGGTGGATGACCTTTCCTTCAGTATCGAAAAAGGCGAAATTCTCGGCGTGGTCGGGGAGTCCGGTGCCGGCAAGTCGACCATCGGCAATGCGGTCATCAACCTGTTGAGCCCGCCCGGCAGCATTGCCAGCGGCGAGGTTTACCTGGACGGCGAGAAGATCTCCGACCTGAATCCGACCGAGATGCGGGCCATTCGTGGCAGCCGCATCGGCTTTATCTTTCAGGATCCCATGACCTCGCTCAATCCGCTGCTGACGGTGGAATATCAGATGGTCGAGACCCTGCTGGCCAATACCGACATCAGCCGGGAGCAGGCGCGGCAGAAGGCCGTTTCTTTGCTCGACGCCGTGGGCATTCCCCAGCCGGAGCTGCGCATCAGGCAGTATCCGCATCAGTTTTCCGGCGGCATGCGCCAGCGGGTGGTGATTGCGATTGCCCTGTCCTGCGACCCGGAACTGATTATTGCCGACGAGCCGACCACGGCGCTGGATGTGTCGATTCAGGATCAGATCCTGACCCTGATCCGCAACCTGTGCAAAGAGCGCAACGTGGGCTGCATGCTGGTGACCCACGACATGGGGGTGGTGTCCAACGTCACCGACCGGGTGGCGGTGATGTATCGCGGCCGGCTGATGGAAATCGGCCCCACCGGACAGGTGCTGGGCGCGCCCAGCCACGATTACACCCGCAGCCTGATCTCCGCCGTGCCGCGTTCCGACGTCAAGCTGCGGCGCTTTCCGCTGGTGTCCTACATCGAAGACGCCAAGGAAAAGGTCAGTCTGGATCTCAAACATCACTGGCTGGGTCAGAATCAGGAGCAGCGCGACTATACCGGGCCGCTGTTGCGGGTAGAGCACTGCAACCTGCGCTTCGTCACCAAGGATTCGCTGTTTGCTTCCCGCCGCCAGTATCTGCAGGCCACCAAGGATGTGAGCTTCGAGATTAACGAAGGCGAAACCTTCGGTCTGGTGGGGGAGTCGGGCTCCGGCAAGTCCACCATAGCGCGGGCCATTACCGGCCTGTATCCGCCCGATACCGGCAAGATCTGGTTCGAGGGCATCGAACTCACCGCCATCAAACGCGAGCAGCAACGCCGCCCCCTGCGCCGGCAGATGCAGATGGTGTTTCAGAATCCCTATTCTTCGCTTAATCCGCGCATGCGGGTGGCGGACATCATTGCCGAGCCGATCCGTTTTCACCAGTTGGCGCAAAACGAGGCGCAGATCCGCGGCATCGTCGATGATCTGCTCGATTATGTCGGCCTGGGGCGGGCGGCGGGACTGAAGTTTCCTCACGAGTTTTCCGGCGGGCAGCGCCAGCGCATTTCCATCGCCCGGGCGCTGGCCACCCGGCCCCGGCTGCTGATTTGCGACGAGCCTACCTCGGCGCTGGATGTGTCGGTACAGGCGCAAATATTGAATCTGCTCAAGGATTTGCAGGATGAGCTGAAGCTGACCATGCTGTTTATCAGTCACGATCTTCCGGTGATCCGCCAGATGTGCGATCGCATCGGGGTGATGAAAAAAGGCACCCTGGTGGAGGTGGCGCCCACCGAGCAGTTGTTTACCGATGCGGCGGATCCCTACAGCCGCTCGCTGATTGCGTTAATGCCCGAGTTCAAGGGCATGTCACGGGAAGGCCTGGACATTTCCAATGCCCAAGCGGGCAAATATTAATGATGTCAACGGAGTGTTTCATGAAATCAGGACTCAACAAAGTAACGGCGGCGCTGCTGGCGGCCGGTCTGGCATTCAGTGTGCAGGCGGCGGATATCACCATCGCCTACGACGCGGATCCGGTGTCGATGGACCCCCACGAGCAGTTGTCCGGTGCCACCATGGAAATGTCTCACCTGCTGTTCGATCCCCTGGTGCGGTGGACCAAGGACTTTCAGTTTGAAGCGCGGCTGGCAGAAAAATGGGAGCGCATCGATGAAAACACCCTGCGTTTTCACCTGCGCCAGGGCGTGAAATTTCACAGCGGCAACGAGCTGACCGCCGACGACGTGGTCTGGACCTTTCAGCGTCTGAAGGAATCGCCCGACTTCAAGGCCATTTTCGAACCCTTCAGCGCGGCCAGCAAGGTAGACGACCATACGGTAGACCTGGTCACCAAGGGACCCTTTCCGCTGGTGCTGAATACCGCGACCTATCTGTTTCCGATGGACTCGAAGTTCTACAGCGGCACCACCGACGACGGCAAGAACAAGGGTGAGGTGGTCAAACACGGCAGCTCTTTCGCCTCTACTCATCCCTCGGGCACCGGTCCCTTCAAACTCAAGTTTCGCCAGCAGGGTGTGAAGGTGGAATACGAGCGTAATGCCGATTACTGGGATCAGAACTCCCCCGGCAACGTGGACAAGATGACGCTGGTACCGATCAAGGAAGACGCCACTCGAGTAGCGGCGCTGCTGGCCGGTGATGTGGACTTCATCAAGCCGGTGTCGCCCAACGATCACGCCCGGGTTGAAGCGGCCAATGACGTCAAGCTGGTCACCGAGGCGGGTACCCGCATTATTACCTTTCAGCTGAATCAGGAACGCTTCGAGCCGTTCCAGGATGTACGGGTACGGCAGGCGGTCAACTACGCCATCAATCAGGACGGTATCGTCAAGCGCATCATGCGCGGCTTCGGCACCACCGCCGGTCAGCAGGCGCCGGCCGGGTATGTGGGCCACAACCCCGAGCTGACGCCGCGTTACGATCTGGACAAGGCGAAGCAACTGATGGAGGAGGCGGGTTACAAGGATGGCTTCAAGATCAGCATGATTGCGCCCAATAACCGCTACGTGAATGACTATCGTATTGCCGAGGCGGTGAAGGCGATGCTGGCACGCATCAACATAGAGGTGGATCTCAAGACCCTGCCGGTGGCCCAGTACTGGCCGGAGTTTGACAAGTGCGCCGCCGACATGCTGATGATTGGCTGGCATTCGGACACCGAAGACACCGCCAACTTCTCCGAGTTCCTGACCATGACCCGTAACGAGGAAACCGGTCGCGGCCAGTACAACTGCGGTCATTACTCCAACCCCGAGCTGGACGCACTTATCGAGTCCGCCAACCTGGAAACCGACGGTGGCAAGCGCGAACTCATGCTGCAGCGGGCCGAGAAAATCCTCTATGACGATGCCGCCTTCGTGCCGCTGCACTGGCAGAATCTGGCCTGGGGCGCCCGCAACAATGTTGCGGCCGAGCCTGTCGTCAACGCCATGGACTTCCCGTATCTGGGTGATCTGGTGATCGAATAAGATCCGGGACTCGGGACTCGGGACTCGGGATTAGGGACTTGGGACTAGAGCTTCACACCTAAGGTCCTGAGTCGGGGGCTGGCAGGGCAATCCCTTCCAGTCCCCAATCCCTATTCCCAAATCCCTGTTTTTCGATCCCCAATCCCGTAATTGGATATCACAACCATGCTTACTTTTTTACTGAAACGGCTGTTCCAGGTGCTGATCGTGATGTTCGTCATCAGTCTGGTGGCGTTTTCGATTCAGGACAATCTGGGCGATCCGCTGCGTGAGCTGGTCGGCCAGTCGGTATCGGAAGAGGTGCGTCAGCAGATGCGAACCGAGATGGGGCTGAACGATCCCTTTCTGGTCAAATACGGGCGTTTTATCGGTCATGCCCTGCAGGGAGATTTTGGCACCTCCTACTTTTACAAGCAGCCGACCCTGGAGGTTATTTTCGAGAAATTGCCGGCCACCCTGGAACTGGTGTTCTGTGCCAGCGTGCTCATTATTGCGCTCAGCATTCCGCTGGGGGTCTATTCCGCCATCAAACCCCGTGCGTTCTTGTCCCGGGCGGTGATGGGTATCAGCATTATCGGCATTTCGGTGCCGGTGTTCCTCACCGCCATTCTGCTGATGTATGTGTTTTCCATCGAGCTGGGCTGGCTGCCCGCCTATGGCCGGGGCGAGTTGACCAGTCCGCTGGGCTGGGAGTCGGGCCTGTTCAACTGGCAGGGCTTTCGCAACCTGATTTTGCCGAGCATTGCGCTATCGTCGATCATGCTGCCGCTGTTCATTCGGCTGGTGCGTTCCGAAATGCTGGAGCAGCTGAGCGCGGAATACGTCAAGTTTTCCTGGGCCAAGGGCCTGGACAAATACCGTATCTGGTTTATCCATGCGCTGAAAAATACCCTGCTGCCGCTGATCACCGTGGGCGGGGTGCAAATCGGCACCATGGTGGCCTACACCATACTGACCGAAACCGTGTTTCAGTGGCCGGGTATCGGGCTGCTGTTTCTCGATGCCATCAACCGGGTGGATACGCCCCTGATCACCACCTACGTGATTTTTGTCGGCTTTATCTTTGTGGTGACCAATACCATCGTCGATTTGATCTACGGTCTGATCAATCCGACCGTTAACCTGGCCGCGAAGGGGTAAGCATGATGACGACAGACGTTAACTCGAGCCGCTGGGCCCGCTTCAGGCAGTCGGACTTTTTGTATCACTTTCGGCGTGACAGAGTGGCCATGTTCAGCTTTGCGGTGTTTGTGGCCCTGCTGGCCGCCGCCTTGCTGTCGCCGATTATCGCGCCGCACAATCCTTACGATCTGGCGACCATCGACATTCTGGACTCGGAGCTGCCGCCGAGCTGGCTGGAGATGGGCGACGAGCGTTTTCTGCTCGGTACCGATGTGCAGGGGCGGGATATTCTGAGCACCATGCTCTATGGCTCACGGGTGTCTTTGATCATTGGCCTGGGCGCGGTGGCGCTGCAGCTGGTGATTGGCATAGTAGTAGGCCTGTCGGCCGGTTACTTCGGCGGCCGTATCGACAACCTCTTGATGCGTTTTGCCGATGTGCAACTGTCGTTCTCGACCATGATGGTGGCCATTATCGTGTCGGCGGTGTTTCAGGCCACCCTGGGCGCGGACTTCTATGCCGAGTATGCGGTGCTGATGCTGGTGGTGATCATCGGCCTGGCCGAATGGCCCCAGTATGCCCGCACCATTCGCGCCACCGTACTGGCGGAGAAAAAGAAGGAATACGTGGAGGCGGCGCAGGTGATGGGCTTCAAGTCGATGCGCATCATGTTTCGCCACATACTGCCCAACTGCCTGTCGCCGATACTGGTTATCTCGACGGTGCAGGTGGCCAACGCCATCATGAGCGAGGCGGCGCTGTCGTTTCTGGGCCTGGGCATGCCGGTAGACAAACCCTCGTTGGGCTCCTTGATCAGCATGGGCTTCAGCTACATTTTCTCCGGCTCCTGGTGGATTACCGCCTTTCCCGGTATCTATCTGGTGATACTGGTGCTGGTGATCAACCTGCTCGGCGACTGGCTGCGCGATGTGTTCAACCCCAAGATTTACAAAGGGTAATACCAATTTGAATAAAGATCTGATCATTTTTAAACCCGAGCTCAGAGGTAACACCGCCGCCTCCCACGACACGCCATGGGCTAAGGCCACCTGCGCTTGACGATGGCTGCAAACATTCACTGGATGTTTGGTCCATCACCAAACTTGATGCAGGCAGCAAGCTGCCCCCTGAGGGCTCGGGAAATGCCGTCCATGGCATTTCACGGTCGTGGCAGTCGATCTCTGTTGCCTCTTCTCGAGCACCGAGTTGTCTGCAGGCGGCGCCAACAGGCAACTCCTTGGCATCAGGGAGGATAAAGGGATCTGCTCCGCCGACCCTCTGCGCCAAGGATGGCGCGGCGGAGCCTAGAGGGGGCAGCTTGCTGCCGTGACGAAGTGCTTTAGTCTGATCGAACATCCAGTGAATGTTCGCAGTAGGCTAAAGCAGTGAGTGTCACGTCCCACGGCGTGTCGGCGGAGCGGGCCATTTGTCCGACCTTTGCAGAGCAACCAAATAGATCAATTATTTAATCCCTTTGGTATAACTGGCAAGCGACGAGCCGATAAGACGCCATGGTGTGAACCATGGCGTTTTTGTTGACGGCTATAGGCATCCGCAGGGTGGGGGCGGTATGATCGATACCTTGTCCTCATTCCAAGACGGAGCCCACCCCCTTGCTCGCCACCCTTTACTCTCTTTTTCCTCTTGCCTCGCGCAGTCGGCTGGCGGGAATACTGATCATGACGGCCATGGCACTGGTGGCGGCGGAGTTGCTGGGGCTGCCGGTGGCGCCGGGCTGGGCCGGGGCCAGCTACTGGTGTGCGGCGGCCTTGTTGTGGCCGGGGCTGGCTCGGCGCAATCGTGTTCAGGCGCTGCTGTTGCTGCTGGTGGGGGCCGGCTGTCTGGTGCTGAGTCGGCGGCTGGGCGCCGAAGTGAATATCGAGCGCATCGTGGCCGGCAACAGCGGTCTGCTGTCCATGCTGGTGGCGGTGAGCTTTCTCGGGCTGGTGAGCCGACCGGGTGGTGAAGACGAGACGGGCTGGCCCCGAGGGCAGCGGGCGGTGGCCTCGACCCTGGGCGCGGTGCATCTGTTTGGCTCCGTGATCAACCTGTCGTCGGTGTTTATCATCGGCGACCGGCTGTCGCGGGCAGGCAGTGTCAGCCGGGAGCAGGCCATAGTGCTGATTCGCGGTTTTACCGCCGCGGCCTTCTGGTCACCCTTTTTTGCCGCCATGGCGGTGGCATTGAGCGTGGCGCCCCAGGCGAAGCTGGCCTCGCTCTGGCTGGTCAGCATGCCGTTGGCATTATCGGGGCTGGCACTGACCTGGTGGCAGTTGAGTCGTCAGCATGATGGGGAGGAGGGTGGAGAACAGGCGGCGGCGAGCGAGTTTACCGGCTATCCCCTGCATCTGTCCGGTTTGCTGTTGCCGGGGCTGCTGGCGGTTGCGGTGCTGCTGTTGCACCAGCTGTGGCCGGCGCTGTCTATTCTGGCGGTGATTACCCTGCTGGCGCCCTTGCTCAGCCTGCTGATCCTGATGGCGACCAGACGCTCGCCGCTGGCGGGACTGGGGCAACTGGTGAATGGCCGCCTGCCGCAAATGGGCAACGAGCTGGCGCTGTTTCTCGCCGCCGGGGTACTGGCTTACGGACTGGACAGCCTGCTGTCGAGTTGGGGCGGGCGCCTGCCGCTGAGTGGCTTTGGTGCTGCCGAGGCCAGCCTGACCTATCTGGCGATTGTGTTGCTTTCCCTGCTTGGTATTCATCCCATCATCTGTATTGCGCTGGCGGGCTCGGTGCTGGCACCGCTTGCGCCTGATCATACCCTGCTGGCGCTGGTGTTTTTGTCGTCCTGGGCGGTAGGAACCTCTACCGGCCCCTTGTCCGGCATCAACCTGGCCTTTCAGGGGCGCTACGGAATCGACTCCTTTCGTATCATGCGCTGGAATCTGAGTTATCTGGGCATGATGTCGGTGCTGGTGGTGCTGGCCATCTGGGTGCTGGCCGCCTCGCTCGGCGTGAATCAATAATGACTCTGGTGTAACATTCAGGCATTGGAATCGATGGCGCCATCTGCCGGTGCCTGTTGCAGGAGAAACCCGTGAAATTCATCTGGCTCAAGGTGTTACTGACCGCATTGATCTTTGCCGGCCTGTTTGGCTGGGTCTACTACAAGGTCGCCAGCGGAAGCATGTAATATACACTGCATGTGACGCTGTCGCTTCAAGGGGCAAGTGGCCGTAACTGCCGAGTATCGGATTAGAGGCGATACGTGTTGTCAATGAAGATTCGATTTGTGCAAAAAGTGTTCTGTTTTATTGCCGCGGCCATTTGCGCCCGACAAGGTTCTACTGCATAATACGCGCCTAAAAAACCTGATGTGCGGTGTGTCGGTACTCTTCACATGCTCCGTCTACTTCTTTAATCAACCATAAAAGTTGCATCATGTCCGAATTATCCAAATACAGAAACATCGGTATCTTCGCTCACGTTGACGCGGGCAAAACCACGACCACCGAGCGTATCCTCAAGCTGACCGGTAAAATCCACAAGTCGGGCGAGACTCACGATGGTGAATCTACTACCGACTTCATGGAGCAGGAAGCCGAGCGCGGTATTACCATCCAGTCTGCAGCCGTAAGCTGTTTCTGGAAAGACCACCGCTTCAACGTTATCGACACCCCCGGACACGTTGACTTCACCGTTGAAGTTTACCGTTCCCTGAAAGTGCTGGATGGCGGTATCGGTGTATTCTGTGGTTCAGGCGGTGTTGAGCCCCAGTCAGAAACCAACTGGCGCTATGCGAACGACTCCGAAGTTGCGCGTATCATCTTCGTTAACAAGCTGGACCGTATCGGTGCCGACTTCCTGCGCGTTGTTCAGCAGACCCGTGACGTACTGGCGGCCAACCCCATCGTGATGGTGCTGCCGATCGGTCGTGAAGACGAGTTCAAGGGCGTTGTTGACCTGCTGACCCGTAAAGCATACGTCTGGGACGAGTCTGGCCTGCCAGAAAACTTTACCGTCGAAGACGTGCCGGCCGACATGGTTGATCAGGTAGAAGAATACCGCGAAATGCTGGTAGAAAGCGCCGTTGAGCAAGACGACGACCTGATGGAATCCTACATGGAAGGTGTTGAACCTTCTATCGAAGACATCAAGCGTTGTATCCGTACTGGTACTCGTAACCTGGCCCTGTTCCCGACCTACTGTGGTTCTGCCTTCAAGAACAAGGGCATGCAGCTGGTACTGGACGCCGTTGTTGACTACCTGCCGAACCCGGTTGAAGTTGAGCCCCAGCCGCTGACCGACGAAGAAGGTAACGAAACCGGCGAGCACGCCATTGTTGATGCCGATCTGCCGCTGAAAGCACTGGCATTCAAGATCATGGATGACCGTTTCGGTGCCCTGACCTTCGTTCGTATCTATGCGGGCCGTCTGAAGAAGGGTGATACCATCCTCAACAGCGCTACCGGCAAAACCGAACGTGTTGGCCGCATGGTTGAAATGCACGCCGACGAACGTAACGAGCTGGAATCGGCACAAGCCGGTGACATCATCGCCATCATCGGCATGAAGAACGTACAGACTGGCCACACCCTGTGTGACGTCAAGCACCCCTGTACTCTGGAAGCCATGGTGTTCCCCGAGCCGGTTATCTCTATCGCCGTTGCGCCGAAAGACAAGAACGGTTCCGAGAAGATGGGCGTGGCTATCGGCAAGATGATCGCCGAAGATCCGTCTTTCCGCGTAGAAACCGATGAAGATTCCGGTGAAACCATCCTGAAAGGCATGGGCGAACTGCACCTGGACATCAAGGTCGACATTCTGAAGCGTACCTACGGTGTTGAACTGATCGTGGGTGAGCCGCAGGTTGCTTACCGCGAAACCATCACCGCCGAAGTGGAAGACAGCTACACCCACAAGAAGCAGTCTGGTGGTTCCGGTCAGTACGGTAAGATCGACTACATCATCCGTCCGGGTGAAGCCAACACCGGCTTCGTGTTCAAATCATCCGTTGTGGGTGGTAACGTACCGAAAGAATTCTGGCCTGCAGTTCAGAAAGGTTTCGGCAGCATGATGGACACCGGTACCATCGCCGGCTTCCCGGTGCTGGACGTTGAATTCGAACTGATCGACGGTGCTTTCCACGCCGTTGACTCCTCGGCCATCGCGTTTGAAATCGCTGCTAAAGGCGCTTTCCGTCAGTCCATTGCCAAAGCCAAGCCGCAGCTGCTTGAGCCGATCATGAAGGTTGACGTGTTCAGCCCGGAAGACAACGTAGGTGATGTTATCGGTGACCTTAACCGTCGTCGTGGCATGATCAAGGATCAGATGGCTGGCGTTACCGGTGTTCGTATCAAGGCCGACGTCCCCCTGTCCGAAATGTTCGGTTACATCGGTTCACTGCGTACCATGTCTTCCGGTCGTGGTCAGTTCTCCATGGAGTTCTCCCACTACGCGGCTTGTCCGGCCAACGTATCCGAAAAAGTTATTGCTCAGGTTAAAGAACGTAAAGCCGCTGAAGCCAAGAAGTAATTCTGCTTTAAAGACGCTGGTTCTTTGACAAAAACCGCTGCCTCGGCAGCGGTTTTTTTATGGGTGAAGATAAAGAGTGAGGAGTGAGGGGTCCTTGGGGTGAGGAATCCTAATACCCATCGGATTACAGCGGCGATCTTTTTGTCTGTCATTTCAATCCCGGACAAAGGGTCCGCTCCACCGACACGCCGTATGTAGTGGCACAACAGTTCCTAGGTTGGGACGAGGAACGAATCCCAACACCGTTCGCAGCGGTACAACATCATCCAGAAGCCAACGTATCATATCGGCTTTTTTCAGGATCCGGATAAAGAAAACCAGGGTATACGAGTATGAAACAGTTTGTTTTGGGTGGAGCACGCTCGGGCAAGAGCAGCCTGGCAGAAAGACTCTGCGCCGATTGTGGTGACAAGGTGGCCTATATCGCGACCGCCAACAAAGCCTGGAATGATGCTGAAATGGAGGCGCGTATTACCCGGCATCGGCAACAAAGGTCCGGACACTGGCACACCATTGAAGCCCCGGTTGCACTGGCCGAGGCGCTGGCTGAGCTGCAGGATTATGATGCGGTGATGATCGACTGCCTCACCCTGTGGCTGAGCAACTGCCTGCATCAGGACTGCTGGCCACAACAGCGGCAGGATTTTTTACAGGCCCTGGAAAATTTTAACGGCGAACTGGTGATAGTGAGCAATGAAGTCGGCATGGGCATAGTGCCGCTGGGGGAGCTGTCACGCCGCTTTGTCGATGAAAGCGGTTTCCTGCATCAGGCGGTAGCCGCGCGCTGTGAGCGGGTTATTTTTACCGCCGCTGGCTTGCCACTGGTGATGAAAGGCCCGGGTTTATAAACAATGATTACTCTTTGCTAAAAACCGCTGCCTCGGCAGCGGTTTTTTTATGGTTGAAAATCACAGGGGCACCTTAATCCAGATTACTGAACAGGCTCTGTGGACTCATCCTCTTCGGAAAACATTGTTTTGATTTCATTCATTACAGCTTCGGCTACCTGAGTCGGCGAAAAGTGGTGGGAATGGGCCATTACTAATTTTTGTGACGGCAGCTCGTTTGAAATGGGCCGACAGACCAAGGAGGCGCCGTCATAGGTCAGCCGCGAAGCAGGGCGGGTGATCAACACGGACACACCGAGGCCGTGAGCCACCATACCGCGCGCTATCTCCAGTGAGGTGGTTTTGTAGGTGATATTGGGTTGCAAATGATACTGCCAGAAGGGAGACATCAGAAACTCCCGGCTGGAGGGCAGGTCAATCTGGATCAGATCTTCTTGCGCCAGCTCTTCGAGGGTAACACTATCCTGTTTTGCCAGCAGGTGTTCCGGCGGCAGGGCTGCATAGAACTGGCATTCCTTCAGCAGATACACCTGGGGTCGTCCGGTCATGCCCAGATCGTAGGTCAGGGCCAGTTCGACCTGACCGGTATTGAGCATTCGGTTGACCGAACTGAGATCGCCTTCGCGTAATTGGATCTCGACTTTGGGCAGCCTGCTTTTCAGGCGTCGGATCAGGTTGGGGATATAGGAAGGCCCCAGAGTGGTGAAGTAGCCGATGGTGATCTGGCCGCGAAGCTGATCGCCTGCATCCTGAGGCTCCCTAAACGCGTCCGCCCTGGATAGCAGGGCGCGAGCCTCTTCCAGTTTGCCGCGTCCGAACGGGGTGATCGAAAGTCCCTTGGGAGGGTTGCGGATAAACAGGTCGGCTTCCAGTTCTGTTTCCAGGTTGCGCACGATAAGCGATACCGCCGGTTGTGACAGGTGCAGGCTGCGGGCAGCAGCAGAGGTGCCGCCGTATTCGGCAACCGCGACGAAAACCTTGAGCTGGTGAAGTGTAATCACTATCAGAAAATCACATAGTTAATATCTGTAACTACTATTTTACACAATGATAACGTGCTGACAAACTCGATCTCAACATCAAAGGACGAATGAGAGAGTGCCCTATCATGGAACTGAATAGTAAGCGCCTGCCCCTAGAGGGAATCAAGATAGTCGATCTGACCCGGGTTTTATCCGGTCCTTTCTGTACTGCCTTGTTATCGGACCTGGGCGCCGACATCATCAAGGTAGAGCCGCCGGCGGGAGATGAGTATCGCCATGTAGGTCCCTTCAAAGAAGGGGAAAGCGCTCTGTTCACCCTGATGAATCGCAATAAGAAAGGGGTGGTAGCGGATCTTAAAAACAGTAGTCACCTGGCCTGGGTGCTGGAGCTGGCGAGCGATGCCGATGTCTTTGTTGAAAACTTCAAACCCGGTGTGGCCGAGCGTCTTGGTGTGGGATACGAGGCAGTCAAGGCAGTTAACCCGGATATCATCTATGCCAGTATTTCCGGTTTCGGTCAGAGCGGTGAGCATAGCCAGCTACCGGCCTACGATCTGGTGGTACAGGCGATGTCTGGCATGATGGCGATTACCGGCGAGAAGGATGGTGAACCGACCAAGGTCGGCGAATCCATTGCCGATCTGGTAGCGGGGCTCTATGCCTCCTGGGCCATATTGGCAGCCTTGTTCGATCGGCAGCGTAGCGGAGAGGGTGTCCATCTGGATATCGCCATGCTGGACTGCCTGTTCTCGTTGATGCCAACTCCGGTAGCCCAGTGGATGTTCGGTGGTGAGGCCCCCGGACGAGTCGGCAACCGGCACCCGCTGTCTACACCCTTTGGCTCTTTCTCTGCCCAAAATGGACAAGTGATTATCGCTGTGCTGAACAACCGCCAATTCGCCGCCCTCTGCGGCGCCATGGATCAGCCGGCCATCGCCGAAGATCCCCGTTTTAGTTCCGATGAAGAGCGTACCCGCCATGAGCCGGAGTTACGGGATCTGATAGAAACCTGGCTTGCCGGACATAGCGTGGAGTCGGCCATCGCCGCCCTAGCCGGGGCCGGAATTCCAGCCTCACCTGTGCTGGGGATGGATGAAGCTCTGGCGCACGCTCGCGATGGTGAACGTCAATTATTGCCGACTCAGCACCATCCACGCCTCGGGGATATTCCCATGATGGCCCAGCCGGTCCGGGCCAGTAGCTGGAAAACATCAGTGCCCAAGACGGCACCGACTCTGGGCGAGCATAACGGCGAGCTGTTCGACCAGGTTCCCAAACCTTAATACCAGCGGCCCAGAGTCCTATGGCCTGAAACCAATAACACCCATATTTCACCAGCCGATTTCTGCAGGTGGAGGACAGTTGTGTCCTGAAAACACCTGACGTCCTGAGTGACCGGACTTTCTTGACCGGAATCGGCACAGCGAGGAGAGATGAATATGAATATTACCGTTACCGAAGATGATCAGATGTTGTCCGATGCACTGCAGCGTTTTTGCCAAGAGGTGATAGCACCGGCTGCAGCGGAAGTAGACGAGAACAGCCTGTCGGCAACCTGCCATCGGCCGGCATTGTCCGATATCGGGATCATGGGGATGAACCTGCCGGAAGCCTATGGCGGTACCGGTGTATCTGCCGTTTCTCTTTACCTGGCCGTTGAACACCTGGCAGCGGCCTGTGGCTCCACCGCCTCCATGGTCACAGCACATTTTCTGTCTACCGATTCGATCCTGCTGGGCGGTACCGAGGAGCAGAAACAGGCCTGGTTGCCCGACGCTGCGGCAGGTCGCAAGCTCGGTGGCTTTGCGCTGACCGAACCCAGCGCAGGATCGAATCCGGCCGCCATGCGTACAGTGGCGGAGAAAACCGAAAATGGCTACCGCATCCGCGGCGTCAAACACTTTATCTCCAATGCCGCCGAGGCGGACTTCCTGGTGGTTTACGCCAAGACCGACAAGAGTGCCGGTCACCGCGGTATCAGCGCCTTTATCGTCGATCGTCATTCGGCCGGAGTCGAGGTGAGTTCTCCCGAACGCACCATGGGCCTGAAGGGCGGCCATGTCTTTGAAGTCGCGCTGGACTGCGAGGTGCCGGCCGCGAACCTGCTGGGCGGAGAAGAAGGCAAGGGGTTCCGTACCGCCATGCATGTGCTGGATAACGGACGGGTTGAAATCGCCGCCAGCTGTACCGGTATCGCTCGTGCCGCCTATCAAGCTGCCCTGTTCTGGGCCAAGACCCGTGAGGTTAACGACCATCCCATTGCCGAGTTCCAGGGCCTGCAATGGATGATTGCCGATATGGCGACCGATTTGGAAGCGGCACGCATGTTCGGCTTGAAAGCAGCCACCAAGCGTGAGCAGGGAGAACGGTTTTCGCAGGAGTCGGCAATGGCGAAACTCTACGCGTCCGAAGCGGCCGGGCGCATTACCGACAAGGCGTTGCAGATCCATGGTGGCTACGGTTACACCCGTGAAATGCCGCTCGAGCGCTATGTTCGCGATGTGCGCATTATGCGCATCTATGAAGGCTCATCCGAGGTCCAGCGCAATATTATCGCCCGTACTGTACTGCAGGACTGATATCAGACTGGTTGTCGGCTGGCAGCCAGTCTCTCGTTGATAAACGGAGGTTTTTGAAATGAAGATTCTGGTCAGCGTTAAAAGAGTTATTGATTACAACGTCAAGGTTCGCGTCAAGGCGGATCACAGCGATGTAGATCTGGGCAACGTCAAGATGGCGCTCAATCCGTTCTGCGAAATTGCCGTCGAGGAAGCGATTCGACTGAAGGAAGCCGGCACGGCCACCGAAGTCGTGGTTGTGTCCATCGGCCCGAAAGCCGTACAGGAGCAAATCCGTGCGTCGCTGGCACTGGGTGCCGATCGAGGTATCCATGTCGAGACAGAGATCGGCTCCGAACCTTTGTCAATAGCCAAGCTGTTGACCAAGGTGATGGCAGAGGAAAAGCCGGACCTGGTGCTGTTGGGTAAGCAGGCTATTGATGCCGATAACAATCAGATCGGCCAGATGTTGGCCGCGATCACTGGCATGGGGCAGGGGACGTTTGCCTCCGCAGTAAAAGTTGAGGGCGATGAGGTCCTGGTTACCCGGGAAGTCGACGGCGGTCTGCAGACTGTCGGCCTGAGGCTACCTGCGATCATCACCACGGATTTGCGTCTCAACGAGCCGCGTTATGCTTCCTTGCCGAACATCATGAAGGCGAAGAGAAAGCCGCTGGAGGTCAAAACCCCGGCAGAGCTTGGGGTGGAGCTACGCGTTCATGCCCAGCTGCTGAAGGTGGAGCCTCCGGTCGCGCGTCAAGGGGGTAGCAAGGTGGCTTCGGTTGCGGAGCTGGTCGACAAACTGAAAAATGAAGCGAAGGTGATCTGATGGCTATTCTGATTGTTGCGGAACATGATAACGGCAGTCTGAAGCCGGCTACCTTGAATACGGTCTCGGCGGCAGCCCAGATAGGCGGCGAGATAGAAATTCTGGTAGCCGGTGTCGGCTGTCAGGCTGCTGCCGAAGAAGCTGCCAGCGTTGCCGGCGTATTCCGGGTACTGTTGGCGGATAATCAGGTCTATATGCATCAGCTGGCCGAAAACGTCGCCTTGCTGGTGGCGCACCTGGTGGATGAAAGCGGCAAGGAGTACCACCATGTACTAACGCCGGCGACCACGACCGGCAAGAACCTGCTGCCGCGCGTCGCGGCGCTGCTGGATGTGGGGCAGTTGTCCGACATCGTTGCGGTCGAAAGCCCTGATACCTTCAAGCGACCCATCTATGCCGGTAATGCCATCGCCACCGTCCAATCACTGGATCCTGTCAAGGTGATCACGGTGCGCAGTACCGCCTTCGATGCCGTGGCCGCCACCGGTAGTTCGGCTGCGATTGACACTGTGGAGGTTGTTTGCGATGCCGGACTCTCCCGCTTTATCGATGAAAGTGTATCTGTCTCCGATCGTCCGGAGCTGACCTCGGCCCGGATCGTTGTCTCCGGCGGCCGGGGTATGGGTAACGGCGAGAACTTTGCCTTGATTGAGCAGCTGGCCGACCGGCTGGGTGCCGCCATCGGTGCCTCCCGTGCTGCTGTTGATGCCGGTTTCGTGCCGAACGACATGCAGGTTGGCCAGACCGGCAAGATAGTGGCTCCGGATCTCTATATTGCCGTCGGTATTTCAGGCGCAATCCAGCATCTGGCCGGTATCAAGGATTCCAAAGTGATAGTTGCAATCAACAAGGATGAAGAGGCTCCGATTTTTCAGGTCGCAGATTACGGTCTGGTGGCGGATTTGTTTGACGTGCTGCCGCAACTGACCACCCAGTTGGCGCAATGAGGATCGGAAAAATCAGCATCAGGGAGGTTTGCTGGGGAGTTGGGGAGTGAGTTGATTGAGGTAATGCAGTCCTGAGTGAATGGTTTGCTACGGATGCCGGTTAAGGGTGTACCCCTGCCATCATGGCAGGGGACTTCTAGCAGAATCAAATATGGAGATAGATGGATGAATAACGCTGAAATAATACAGGGAAGGAGCAGTGGTGCCGTGAAGGCGCTGTTTGGCAGCGTAATTGGTTTGCTGATTTTCTTTATTCCTTTCTCGGTCGATGCCGATAAATCTAATGTGCCGCTGGTGACTATCATCGGCGCTATCAAGGCATTTCTGGGCACGAATCTGGAGTACATCACCCTGGGGCTCACGGTACTGCTGTGCATCACCTGGGTTGCCTCCAAGGTGACCAGTAATGCCGCATTGAAACGCTATCACCGCAAAGACAATGTTATTGCCGGCCTGCTGTTCGTGCTGGGAGCCGTGTTTGCTGCCCTGCTGGTGTTCAGGATAGGACCCGACTGGTTTCTACACAAGGATGTCGGCGGCCTGGCGCTCTATCTCGGTGGCAGTGTGTTCCTGACGGTCATCATCGCCGGCTTCTTTGTGCTGTTCCTCACCGAATTTGGTTTTCTCGAGTTTGTTGGTACTCTTATGGAGCCGCTTATGCGTCCGCTTTACCGGCTGCCGGGACGTTCAGCCGTGGATGCCGTCGCTTCTTTCGTCGCCGCACCGGCGGTCGGCATCTTTATCACCAACAAGCTTTACAAAAGCGGCCATTATACCCAGCGTGAAGCGGCCAGCATTGCGACCAATTTCAGCATCTGCAGTCTGGGCTTCTTTGCCTTGCTGGCCTCGATCGGCGGCATCATGGATTACTTGCCGCACATGATCATCTCGTCTTTTATCATCAACTTTGTACTGGCCGCCGTGGTCACCCGCATACCGCCGCTGAGCAACAAACAGGATATCTATTTTGATGGTCAGCCGGTGCAGGAGACAGCTAAAGGTACCAACGTATCAGATAGCAATATATGGATGCGCGCCTGTAGTGCTGCCGTAGAACGGGCATCGATGACGAGGGCCGATGTCTTCTATAAATATTTCTGGGAGGCGGCGACCTTTGCCCAGAAAATTGTCGCCTATATCCTGTCGATCGCGACCATAGCGCTGATCGTCGGTACCTATACGCCGGTATTCGACTACCTGGGAGTGGTGTTTGAGCCCTTGCTCAATCTGCTGGCCTTGCCCGATGCGGACAAGATAGCCCCGACGGTACTGCTCTCGATTGCCGAGATAGCCTTGCCGGCCATCATCATCGCTGGAGCCGATGTCGCACCCATGAGTGTGTTCTTTGTCTGCACACTGTCCACCATTCAGATCATCTTCTTTACCGAAAGCGCGAATGCCATGCTGGAGTCTGATATTCCGCTCACGGTGAAGGATCTGGTTGTGATCTTCCTTATCAGAACGGTGCTGGCTATTCCTCTGGTGGCACTGGCGACCCATCTGATTTTCTGAGGCTGAATCAGGCTTAATGTAAGGGCCGTCATGACGGCCCCTGGTTTTACTGTCATACGGGTATTGTGATGAATAGAGAATCCATGGAGTTCGACGTCGTCATCGTCGGTGCCGGCCCCGCAGGGCTGTCGGCCGCTTGCCGGCTGATGCAGCAGGCCCGGGACGCCGAGCAGGAACTGACGGTTTGTGTGGTCGAAAAAGGCTCCGAAGTCGGCGCCCATATCCTCTCCGGCGCCGTTATCGAGCCGCGTGCTCTGAACGAGCTTTTCCCGGATTGGATTGAGCGTGGTGCGCCGCTGAACACCAAGGTCACCGAAGATCAAATCTACCTGCTGAAAGACGCTGAAAACGCCCGTCGCATTCCCAATGCGCTGGCACCGAAGACGATGCACAACACCGGCAATTACGTTGCGAGCCTCGGCAACTTGTGCCGCTGGCTGGGCGAACGCGCCGAAGAGTTGGGTGTCGAGATTTTCCCGGGCTTCGCGGCGTCTGAAGTGCTTTATCATGAAGATGGATCTGTGAAGGGGATCGCTACTGGCGACATGGGCATCGCTCACGATGGCCAGCAGAAGGACAGCTATATGCCGGGCATGGAGCTGCACGCCAAATATACCTTGTTCACCGAAGGCTGTCGCGGTCATCTGGGTAAACAGCTGCTCGAACGCTTTGCACTGGACAAGGACGCCGACCCGCAACACTACGGTCTCGGCATCAAGGAACTCTGGGATATCGACCCGGAGAAGCACCAACCCGGCCTGGTGTTGCACGGCATCGGCTGGCCTTTATCGGAGAAAGATCACGGGAACAGCAACGGTGGCTTCTTCCTCTATCACGCCGAGGACAACCAGGTGGTGGTGGGGCTGATTATCGATCTCAACTATAGCAACCCCTGGCTGAGCCCGTACGACGAGCTCCAGCGGATGAAGCACCATCCACTGCTCAAGCAATATCTCGACGGTGGCAAGCGAGTTTCCTACGGTGCCCGCGCCATCGCCAAGGGCGGCTTCAACTCTCTTCCCAAGATGACGATGCCCGGGGCGCTGCTGCTAGGCTGCGATGCCGGTACCTTGAACTTCTCCAAGATCAAGGGGACTCACACCGCGATGAAGTCCGGCATGCTGGCTGCCGAGGCGGTGTTCGAAGCACTCGCTGCCGGCGACGAGGGGGGCAAGGACCTGGCGTCCTTCACCGACAAATTCAAGGGCTCCTGGCTCTTTGATGAGCTATTCCGCAGCCGCAACTTTGGCCCGGCGATGCACAAGTTCGGCACCCTGTTGGGTGGTGCCTTCAATGTCGTTGACCAGAATATCTTCAATGGCAAGTTCCCGCTGACATTGCATGATACTTGCAATGATTACGCTCAGTTGAAGCCGGCGTCCGAGTACAAGAAAATCGAGTATCCTAAGCCGGACGGCAAGCTCAGCTTCGACAAATTGTCGTCGGTATTTCTGTCGAACACCAACCATGAAGAGGATCAGCCCAGTCACCTTCAGCTTAGGGATGCCGGCATTCCGCTTGCCAAGAACCTGCCTGTTTGGGCGGAGCCGGCACAGCGCTACTGCCCGGCGGGCGTCTACGAAGTAATCGAAGAGGAAGAGGAAAAACGCTTTCAGATCAACGCCCAGAACTGCGTACATTGCAAGACGTGCGATATCAAGGACCCCTCCCAGAATATCGTTTGGGTGGTGCCGGAAGGCGGCGGAGGTCCCAATTACCCGAATATGTAAGCTGAAGATTTAGGGAATAGAGGTAGCTCTCCATTCCCTGAGTTGCCTGCTATTTAACCTGATATTCCCGAACGGACTTCACCATGCCATCGGCATCCAGGCCCAGTTTGGCCAGGATCTGCTGCTGGTTGCCCTGTTCGACAAAGATATCGGGCAGGCCCAGGTTCAGTACCGGTACCGGTTTCTTGTGGCGCATCAGACACTCAACTACCGCCGAGCCGGCGCCGCCCATGATGGCGTTTTCTTCCACCGTTACCAGCAGCTCGTGCTCGGCCAGCAAGGACAGCAGCAGGGCTTCGTCCAGCGGTTTAACAAAGCGCATGTCCACCAGGGTGGCATCCAGCTGCTCGGCGGCGGCTTCGGCTTCCACCAGCAGGGTACCGAAGTTCAATATGGCGATCTTGCTGCCGGTGCGAATGACTCGGCCCTTGCCCAGCTCCAGCGGCGTCATTGTCGCCTGAAGCTCGGCACCGCTGCCGTTGCCGCGGGGGTAACGCACCGCCGCCGGCCCCTGATGTTGGTAACCGGTGTAGAGCATCTGCCGGCATTCGTTTTCGTCCGCCGGGGTCATGATCACCATATTGGGCACGGTGCGCATAAAGCTCAGGTCAAAGGCCCCCTGATGGGTGGGACCGTCGGCGCCGACGATGCCGGCGCGGTCGATAGCGAACAACACGTCCAGTTCCTGCAGCGCCACATCGTGGATCAGCTGATCGTAGGCTCGCTGCAGAAAGGTGGAGTAGATGGCTACCACCGGTTTCTTGCCCTCGATGGCCATGCCTGCGGCCAGGGTCACCGCATGTTGCTCGGCGATGGCGACATCGAAATAGCGCTTGGGAAACTCCCGTGAAAAACGCACCAGGCCGGAGCCCTCGCGCATGGCCGGGGTAATGGCCATCAACTGCGGGCAGGTCCTGGCCATGTCGCACAGCCAGTTACCGAAAATGGTGGAATAGCTGGGCCCGGAGGAGGGTGCCTTCGGCAGCACGCTGTCGCTGGGATCGAACTTGGGTACGCCATGGTAGCCGATGGGATCCTGCTCGGCCGGCAGGTAGCCCTTGCCCTTGCGGGTCATGATATGCAGAAACTGCGGCCCCTTGAGCTTGCGCATGTTGCGCAGGGTCTCGACCAGGGTATGGATGTCGTGGCCATCGATGGGGCCGACATAATTGAAGCCGAATTCTTCAAACAAGGTACCGGGAATCACCATGCCCTTGAGGTGTTCTTCGGTACGACGGGCCAGTTCCTTCAGCGGTGGCAGTATTTCCAGCGCCTTCTTGCCGCCTTCGCGCAGGCTGCTGTACAGCGAGCCGGACATGATCCGCGCCAGATGGTTGTTGAGCGCGCCGACGTTTTCCGAAATCGACATTTCGTTGTCGTTGAGGATCACCAGCATGTCTTTGTGAATATCGCCCGCATGGTTCAGCGCTTCAAACGCCATGCCCGCGGTAATGGCGCCGTCACCGATAATGGCGGCGACCTTGCGGCCCTGCTGCTCGTCGGCGGCGGCAATGGCCATGCCCAGCGCCGCCCCTATGCTGGTACTGGAGTGCCCGACACACAGGGTGTCGTACTCGCTCTCGTCCCGCCAGGGAAAAGGATGCAGCCCCTGATATTGACGAATGCTGTTCATGCGCTCACGCCGGCCGGTCAATATCTTGTGCGGGTATGCCTGATGGCCCACGTCCCATACCAGACGGTCGAAGGGGGTGTTATAGACGTAATGCAGCGCCACGGTCAGCTCTACCACCCCCAGGCCGGAGGCCAGGTGGCCGCTGCTGCGGCTGACCGAGTGCAGCAGGTAGGATCTCAGCTCGTCGCACAGGGCGGGCAGTCGCTCCTGGGGCAGACTGCGCAGCTCATCGGGCAGGTTGGCCAGCGCCAGGGTCGGGTAATCGGCAATATTCAGACTCATAAGCTTCTTATTGTCCTCGCCCTAGTAATCGCGTTTCACGATGTAATGAGCGAATGCTTCCAGTGTTTGAGTAGGATGGGGGATATCGGCCAGCGCCGACAACGCCTGCTGCTGTAACTCGTTCGCCAGATTGCGGGCGCCGTCGAGGCCGAGCAGGGCCGGATAGGTGCTTTTCTGCTGCACCAGATCCTTGCCCTGAGTTTTACCCAGGGTCTGGGTGTCGGCGGTGATATCCAGAATATCGTCCTGCACCTGAAACGCCAGGCCAATGGCCTCGGCATAACGGCTGAGTGCCGTCAGGTGCGCTTCGTCCATGTTCTCGGCGCACAGCGCGCCCAGGCGAACGGCGGCACGGATCAGCGCGCCGGTCTTGTGGCGGTGCAGGCTTTCCAGGGTGGCGCTGTCTATGGTTTGGCCTTCGCACTGAATATCCAGTGCCTGGCCACCACACATGCCGTTATAGCCGCTGGCCCGGGCCAGCTCCTGCACCATGCGCAACTGACGCTCGGCACCCAGGCCGCTGTGGTGTCGGCTGAGCAGCTCGAAAGCCAGTGCCTGCAGGGCGTCACCGGCCAGAATGGCGGTGGCCTCATCGAAGGCCTTGTGTACGGTAGGCTTGCCCCGGCGCAGGTCGTCGTTATCCATGGCCGGCAGATCGTCGTGGATCAAGGAATAGGCGTGAATGCATTCTACCGCCGCCGCCGCCGCATCCAGCGCCGCGGCGTTGGCCTGACCCAGCAGCTCGCCACTGGCATACACCAGCATGGGACGAACCCGTTTGCCGCCCTGCAACAGGCCATATTCCATGGCGGCTCTCAGCCCGGGGGCGAGATGATCCTGGTCGGCAATAACATCGCTCAATACCCGCGTGATGCGTTCGTGGTAGTGCTGCTGCATCTGGATAAATCCCACCTTAGCGCTCCTCCTGACCCGGAGTGAAGGCCACCAGTTGCTCTTCATCCTGCTGCAGCAGTATTTGTACCTGCTGTTCGGCCTGGGTCAGTCGTAACTGACCGGCGCGCACCAGTTGAATGCCCCGCTCGAAGGACTTGAGCGACTGCTCCAGGCTCAGATCACCCTCTTCCAGCTGATTGACCAGATTTTCCAGTTCTGCGAGGGCGCTTTCAAAATCCATATTTTCCGGTTTTTTGGTAGCCACGGGCATCCTCTGTGATTAGGCGGCAAAATGGGGGGCAATAGTAACATTGCCGTTACGCTTTTGGCGAAACATATAGACCCGTTCGACGGCCTCTTTGCTGTTGCCGGTTCAGAAAATATTGAGACGGCCGATAACACCGGCAGCGACAAGTCAGGCGGTAACGAGGTAATATTGGCCTCGTTTATGACCGCAACAATATGCAATAACCCATGCAATAACCAATGAGGACCTTGCTTTGGATCTGGCAACGATTATCGGATTGATCGGTGGAATGGCCTTTATCGGCATGGCCATGATACTGGGGGGCAGCCTCGGTCTTTATGTGGATGTACCGTCGTTTTTCATCGTGTTTGTCGGCTCGCTCTTCGTGGTGATGATGAAATTCAACCTGGGTCAGTTTCTGGGGGCGGCCAAGGTGGCGGCCAAGGCCTTCATGTTCAAGCTGGAAAAACCGGAAGAGCTGATCGAGCGGGTAGTGGTGCTGGCGGATTCGGCCCGCAAAGGCGGTTTTCTGGCGCTGGAAGAGGCCGACATTACCAATCCTTTCCTGCAAAAGGCGGTGGACATGCTGGTGGATGGCCACGAGCAGGGGGTGGTAAAGGCGGCGCTGGAAAAAGACATCGATCTTACCGCCGAGCGGCAAGAGCAGGGGGCAAAAATCTTTCGGGCGCTGGGCGACGTGGCGCCGGCCATGGGCATGATTGGTACCCTGATCGGCCTGGTGGCCATGCTGGCCAACATGGATGACCCCAAGGCGATAGGCCCGGCCATGGCCATCGCGTTGCTGACCACCCTCTACGGTGCCATGCTGGCCAACATGGTAGCCCTGCCCATTGCCGACAAGCTGGAGTTGCGCTCAGAAGAAGAGCGGCTTAACCGCACCCTGATCCTGGATGCGGTGCTGGGTATTCAGGATGGACAAAACCCGCGGGTGCTGCAGGGCTTGCTGGAAAATTACCTGGCCGATACCAAACGGTCGAAGGAGGAGTAGTGGCCAAGAAGTGCAAAGCCGCGCCGGCGGGCGCCCCGGCCTGGATGGCGACCTTTGCCGATCTGGCGACCATACTGATGAGTTTTTTCGTCTTGCTGCTGGCCTTTGCCGAAATGGATGTACTCAAGTTCAAGCAAGTCGCCGGCAGCATGAAGTATGCCTTCGGGGTACAGAACCTGATTGAAGCCGATGGCATTCCCAAGGGAACCTCGGTCATTGCCCTGGAGTTTCGGCCCGGTCAGCCGCAACCAACGCCGATTGATGTGATTATGCAGCACACCACCGACTCGACCCAGGCCGAGCTGGACGTTGATCCGGGTGAGCAGGATCTGTCGGGCGGAGAAAGCCGTGAGAACGGTACTTTAAGCGGGGGAGAGCAGTCCGACGTGCCGCCCACCGATCCGCAAACCATGACCCTGGCACGGGAGCTGGCCGAGGCGTTGAGTGAGTCAATCGAGCAGGATGCGATCGAGGTTGAGGCGCTGGGGCAGCAGGTGATTATCCGCATCAAGGAAAATGCCTCCTTCTCGGCGGGTTCTGCCTTTTTGCAACCCCAGTTCTGGCCGGTGGTGCGCCAGATTGGCAACTTGCTCAAGGATATTCCCGGCGAGATTCTGGTGGCCGGTCATACCGACGATATTCAGACCAGCAACGAGCTGTTTCGCTCCAACTGGGAGCTGTCGTCGCAACGGGCGCTGTCGGTGGCGGATCAGCTGATGCAGGTAGAGGGCTTTGAAGAGAAGCGCATGGTGGTGCTGGGCATGGCCGGAACCCGACCGCTGGAGCCCAACGACACCTCCGAAAACCGGCGCCGTAACCGGCGGGTGGAGATCACCATTTCTCAGGGCAAGCCCCGATTTACCCCGCCGTTGGAGCTGTTTTCGCCGCAGTAACACTGCCTCACAGGTTAGCGACTGTTATTATTTGAGCAAAGGCCCGGCATTGTTGTGTATAATGCCGGGCTTTATTTTTTGTTGTTCTATTTTTTGTTGTCCTAGGCGTACCGAATTTATGAAATTTATTATCAAGTTGCATCCAGAAATTACCATCAAGAGCAAGTCGGTGCGCCAGCGCATGAGCAAGATTCTGCAGAGCAATATTCGTAATGTGCTCAAGCCTCTGGATGAAAATATCAAGATCCGGTCCGACTGGGACAAGCTGATCGTCCGCACCAATATTCTGACCGACGCTCATCGTCAGAACATGATCGAGGTGCTGTCCTGTGTTCCGGGCATTCAGTCGTTTCTGGAAGTGATAGAGCACAAGGTCGAATCGCTGGACGAGATCCTGACTCTGACCCAGGAGATGTTTGGTGACAAGCTGGCCGGCAAGACCTTCTGCGTGCGCGCCAAGCGCCGTGGTCAGCAGTCGTTCAGCTCGCTGGATGTGGAACGTTATGTGGGCGGCGGCTTGAACCAGCGCTGCGATACCGCCGGTGTGAAGCTGAAGAATCCGGACGTGCAGGTTAACCTGGAACTGGACGGCGAACGCCTCTATCTGATCAGCCAGCAGCATGCGGGCCTGGGCGGCTATCCCATCGCCACCCAGGAAAGCGTGCTCAGCCTGATGTCCGGTGGCTACGACTCCGGCGTGTCTTCCTATCAGTTCATCAAACGCGGCAGCCGGGTACATTACTGTTTCTTCAATCTCGGTGGCGCCGAGCACGAAGCGGGCGTACGCGAAGTGGTGTACTACCTGTGGAAGAAGTTCGGCTCCTCGCACCGGGTCAAGTTTATCTCGGTGCCTTTCGAAGAGGTCGTCGGCGAAATTCTGGACAAGGTCGACAACGGCCACATGGGGGTGGTGCTGAAGCGAATGATGATGCGGGCCGGCGCCGCCGTGGCCGAAAAACTGGCAATCAACGCCCTGGTCACCGGTGAGTCCATGGGCCAGGTATCCAGCCAGACCGTCACCAACCTCAACGTGATCGACCGGGTGACCGGTACCCTTATACTGCGACCGCTGATCGCCAGCGACAAACAGGACATCATCGATGTCGCCCGCCAGATCGGTACCGCCGCCTATGCCGAGAAAATGCCGGAATATTGCGGTGTTATTTCCCAGAGCCCGACTATCAAGGCCAAGCTGGGCAAGGTGGAGCACGAAGAAAGCAACTTCGACTTTGCCGTGCTCGACACCGCCATTCAGGCCGCCTTTGTGGAAGATGTGCGCAAGCTGGAGCAAAAGTGGGAGCTGCCGGAAGTGGAATTCAGCCAGGGAGAAAATATGGCCGAGGTGATCCTCGATATTCGCGCGCCGGAAGAAGAAGAAGAGGCGCCGCTGACCGTGCCCGGTCATAACGTCATTACCATGCCGTTTTTCAAGTTGTCGAGCCAGTTCTCCGAGCTGGATCCGGACACGACCTATCTGTTGTATTGCGCCCGCGGTGTCATGAGCCGTTTGCAGGCCATTCACCTCAAGGAGCAGGGCTTCGATAACGTCAAGGTGTACAAGCCTTAACTGCAGCCTTAAGTGGTAAGCTTTAAGCGGTAAGTAAAACAGAAAACGCCGTTGTCATCTTTCGTAGGGTCGAATTCATTCGACCTTTTTAATCAGCCAGTTATGGCCTTTGGTCGATTGAAATCGACCCTACGGATAGACACTATCGGTTTTCCTTTCCGCTATCGGCTTATCGCTTCCCGCTTTGTTTCATCCGCCTCTGCGTTTTATTTCCCGATAAAGCTGACTGCTGACCGGCACCGGCTGGGCACCCGCATGGGCCAGAATATACCCGGTAATGTAGTCGTTCTCGGTGCTGCGACCGTGGGCCAGATCCTGATGCATGGACGAGTAGTTGACGGCGGTGAGTTCAATCACCTGCTGCAGACGGCGGCGAAAGGCATCCCGGCTTTCGGTTTCGCCAAGGTTTACCATTACCTGAAACACCTCTTCACTCAGTTGCTCCAGCACATCGGCAAAGCGAGGCTCCAGCAACTGGCCGTTGCGGATGTTGTGGCAGGCGGTCAGCGGGTTGATCACCGCATTGAGAGCCAGTTTGCGATGCTGGTGCAGCTTGATGTTCTCACGCCATTCGGCATGCCCCAGTGCCGCCGCCAGCGGCTTGACCAGGTGGGCCCAGTCGTTGGCAGCCTGATTCATCGGCCCCAGCCAGGTATCGCCCTTGCCGGTATGGCGCACCAGCCAGTCGCCTTCTTTCATGGCCCCGTGGCTGCTGACGCCGGCAATCAGCGGGTTGTGGGGAAACAGCTCCTGCACCTGCTCTGCCACGCCCAGGCCATTATGAAACAGAATGATGGGCGTGCTGGTCGGCAGCTCTTGCAGTCCTTTTAATGCATCCACTACCTGGTAGGCCTTGGTGAATACCAGCAGACATTCCACCTGGCGGGCCTGCTCGGGAAAACGGGGCCGGCTCTGAATCAGTTCATGGCGACCACCGAGGGTGATCAGATCCAGGCTGGGGTGAAAATGGCCGCGGTGGCGTGCCGACAACATGAAGCCGACCCGCTCGCCTCGCTGGCGCAGCAGGCCTGCCATTACACAACCCAGGGCGCCCGCCCCGAGAATGGTCCATTCCGTCATCACTCTATCCCCTGAATTTTGTTATTATCACTTTTGTTTGAACCTAATAAGTTAGCCGCGAAGCGTCGTCGTTGCCAGTGTGTTTTTTTGTCGCTGCCGGTTAACAAAACCGTTTAAAGGAGTCGGTATGCCGTCTTTTGATATTGTGTCTGAAGTTGAGATGAATGAAGTGCGTAACGCGGTAGAAAACGCCAACCGGGAACTGGATACCCGGTTCGATTTTCGCGGGGTCGAGGCCAGTTTCGAGCTGAAAGACGAGAAGGTGAAACTGGGTGCCGATGCGGAGTTTCAGCTGCAGCAGATGCGGGATATTCTGCGGGGCGCCTTGATCAAGCGGGGCATCGATACCAAGGTGCTGGATCCGGGTAGCATAGTGCGCTCGGGCAAGCGTCATATTCAGGAGCTGGGTTTCATGCAGGGAATCGACAGCGCCCTCGCCAAGAAGCTGGTCAAGCAGATCAAGGACAGCAAGATCAAGGTACAGGCGTCCATTCAGGGCGAGCAGTTGCGGGTCACCGGCAAGAAGCGTGACGATCTG
This sequence comes from Oceanisphaera sediminis, assembly GCF_039539745.1. Taxonomy (NCBI): domain Bacteria; kingdom Pseudomonadati; phylum Pseudomonadota; class Gammaproteobacteria; order Aeromonadales; family Aeromonadaceae; genus Oceanisphaera; species Oceanisphaera sediminis. The sequence goes on along the minus strand of NZ_BAABDS010000033.1, from coordinate 12,637 downwards.
CAGCAGGTGATGGCGCTGTTGCGCCAGGGCGAGCAGGAGCAACCGCTGCAGTTCAATAACTTCCGCGATTGATTGTGTAGCGCCGAGCACTCGGCGCTAAGCACTAATACTGGCATATAGCACGAATGTAGTCGCGTGCTTTAGCCGCGAAATCCGGCAACGCCGGATCCCATGCACATGTTCATCCCTGTACGATGAATAGAGCAGGGATGTGGCTACGCCACATTGCGAAGCTGAAGCATCGCCTACATCCGTGCAGTATCTTGGTCTTACAGGTTTTGTTGGGCGCCGGGCGCTGTTTTCCCCACCTTTCTAATCAGCCACAGCACCGGCAGGCCGATGGCGGCGGATCCGATAAAGAAGGGCGCGTAGCCGTAGGCGTCTACCGCCAGCCCCGAAAAGCCGGCCAGAAACTTGGGCAGCAACATCATCACCGAGCTGAACAGCGCATACTGGGTGGCGGAAAACGCCACATTGGTCAGGCTGGACAGATAGGTGATAAAGGCGGCGGTGGCGATACCGGCACTGAGGTTGTCCAGCGAGATGATCAGCGTCAGCAAGCGTACATCCGGGCCCAGCTGACTCATCAGCGCAAACATCAGGTTGGTGCCTGCCGCCAGTACCGCCCCCAGCATCAGGATGCGCAGGGTGCCGTAACGGCTGACCATGATGCCGCCCACCGCCGCGCCTACCAGGGTCATGATGACCCCGTATACCTTGGTGACGGTGGCGATCTGCGACTTGCTGAAGCCCATGTCTACGTAGAAGGGGTTGGCCATGACCCCCATCACCACATCCGACACCCGATAACAGGCGATCAACGCCAGAATGATCAGTGCCTGCCGGCCGAAACGGTGAAAGAACTCGGCAAAGGGCGCCACCACGGCACTGGCGAAAAACGCCACCAGGCCGGCCAGCCAGCGGGGATACCCCCTGTCTATCAGTTGTTGGCGATGGTCGGCCTGCTCTTGTTGCTGCTGGTGCAAGTCGACCTCGGGCTCGTGCAGCAGCAGGCAGGTGATCACCCCCACCAGCATAAAAGCCATCATGCACAAATAGGCGGCTCGCCAGCCCGCGGGATCGTATCCCAGATCGGAGCCGGCCCAGGCGGCAATGGCCAGGGCGCCGGCACCGGCCATGATCATCGCCAGCCTATAGCCGGTCATGTAGGCGGCGGCCAGGGCCCCCTGTAGTCGTTCCGGTGCGGATTCGATGCGATAGGCGTCGATCACGATATCCTGGGTGGCGGAGGCGAAGGCCACCGCCAGGGCAAACAGCGCCAGGCTGACCATCTGGGTGGTCGGGTCTGAATAGGCCATGCCGGCCAGCGCCGCCATGATGATCAGCTGAGACAACAGCATCCAGCTGCGCCGCCGTCCCATCACGCGGGACAGCCAGGGCAGGGGCAGGCGATCGACCAGCGGCGACCACAGCCACTTCACCCCGTAAGCCAGGGCCACCCAGCTGAAAAAACCGATGCTGGTGCGGCTGACACCGGCTTCGCGCAGCCAGAACGACAGGGTGCCGAACACCAGCAGCAGCGGCAGGCCGGAAGAAAAGCCCAGCGCAAACAGGGTCAGCACCCGGCGCTCGGCATAAAGCGCCAGCTGCCGGGTCCATCTTGCCTTGCTCAAGACGTTAATGCGCCGCTCCGCCGTCATCCAGTCGACGAACCTGTTGCAGTATGATGTCCTGCTCCGGTACGTCTCTTGCCCGCAGCTTGAGGTTCATGCCGGTAGGGACCTGCGCCATCTGCTGCAGCACCTGCTCGCCGCCGGTCACCTTGCCAAACACGGTGTAACCGGCTTTGCGGCCGCCATCGAGTGAATGGTTGTCGCTGAGGTTGATATAAAACTGGCGGGTGGCGCTGTCGGGATCCTGGGTGCGAGCCATGGCGATGGTGCCGGTCTGGTTCGACAGGCCATTGCCGGACTCGTTGATCACGGGGGCATACGTCGGCAAGGGCTCATGGTCGGTGCCAAAGCCACCACCCTGCACCACAAAGCCGGGGATCAGCCGGTGAAAAATACTGTTGTTATAGCTGCCGTCATCCACATAGCGCAGAAAGTTGGCCACCGAGGCGGGGGCGGCTTGCTCATTCAGCTCGACCTGCAGCGACCCCAGGTTGGTCACCAGTTCGACTCTGGGGCCGGCCAGGGCGGAGCTGGCGGCCAGCAGTCCGGCGGCCAGCAGCAAAAAACGCGTCATATCAGTTACCCCCGATAAATTGCTGTACGTCGCGGTCGGCCAGCATGTCCTGCAGCAGCAGTGACAGCTGTTGGTTCAAGGCTTCTTTTACCTTGTCCAGCTCCGGGTGCAGGCGACCGGGGAACTCGGCCTGGGCGCTGCGGCGATACTGCTTGGTGATGGTGCGGCCGTCGCGCTTCAGGGTCAGCTGTATGCGCAGCTGCTGCACCACGTCGTAGCTGATATGACCGCGGATCACCCGCGCCAGTACTTCCTGCAGCTCCAGCTCTACCTGGGTGGGGGCGCCGTTCTCGATAAAAGCGCCCTGAGTGCTCAGGCCCTGAGCCAGCGCCTGTTCCAGTTGCACCTTGAGGTTGTTGCTGGCGCCCACCACCACCGGGGCCTTGTTTTTCTGTTCTATCTGAATGATGTAGTCGTTGTTGCGGCCGTCCTTGCTGCCGAGCGCAACCGGCTGGCCCCGGTAAACACCGGCACTGGTTTGTACTGTGGGGTTGACGTCAACCGCGATGGGGTAGTAACTGGCACAGGCCGTCAGGCTCAGTGCCAGGATGCCGGTCATTAACCATTTGATTAATTTCATGAAAAATTCCTTAAGAGAGTTTGGTGGCTTTGAGAATAACGAATTTGCGGTTGGATGCCACCAGCCGTTGATTGCCGAACAGACGCTTCAGTTTCTGATGGTAATCAAGATGACGATTGGCTACCAGCAGCAAGTGGCCGCCGTGACGAAGTACCCGTTTGGCATCGACAAACATTTGCCAGGCAATATGGTCGGTTATGGCCTGTTGCTGGTGAAACGGGGGATTGCACAGTATCAGATCGGCGCTGTCGGCGGCGACGCCATCGAGACAGTTATTGACCATGAAGCGGGCGCGGGACTCGGCCTCGGGCAGATTTTCGCTCACGTTGAGGCGGGCACTGGCCATGGCCATGTAAGACTCGTCCACGAAGGTCACCCGTGCCTGCGGGTTCTGCGCCAGGGCCATCAGTCCCAGCACCCCGTTACCGCAGCCCAGATCGATGATTCGTCCCGGCTCGTCGGCGGGCAGGTGCTCCAGCATGAAGCGGGCGCCAATATCGAGGCTGGCGCGAGAAAAGACGTTGGCGTGGTTGTGAATGGTGAAGTCGGTGCCTTCCAGGGGCCATGCCAGGGGGGCAGGCAGCGGCGCCGGACGCTTGTTCGGCTCCGGCCGGCAGAAGATCAGCCGGGCCTTTTTCCTGGCCAGGCTGGTATGGGTGGGGCCGATATAGTGTTCGAACAGTTTGAGGGTCGAGCTGTGAATGTCCCGGGCCTTGGCCCCGGCGACCAGCAGGGTGTCGGGTCCCATCACCCGGCTGAGGGCGGCCAGCTGATATTCCAGCATGGCGTTGGTCTTGGGCAGCTTCATCACCACCAGCCCGGGCGCCGGTTCGTCGGCAAGTAGTCCGTCGGACAGGCTGTTCAGCGGCTGCCAGCCCGGCTCGAGATCGTTGTCCCGGGCATTGGCGGCCAGCGCCAGCTCGGCAATGCGCGAGTCGGTAAAACTGCAGGGGCTGTGGTGATGCAGTGCCAGGGTGAGGGCACCGAAACCGTCGTTGAGGATCAGCAGGGGCGCGCTTTGGTCCCACTCCTGAGTCATCAGCTCGGATATGATATATTCATCGGCCGCATCCCAGGCTTGCAGGCTGTGCTGGGCAGAGCGAGGGTAGCGTTGCAGATACAGCTCGCCCCCCTGAGGCAGGGGAAAGTGGTGATTCATGATGCGATGGCCCGACAGAAAAAAGAGCCATTTTAGCAGTTAATGGGAGAAAGCAGTATGGAGCTGTGGACCGATTCACCCGAATGGATATCCCTGCCTCAGGGGCGATTGCTGTGGTGGCCGAATGCCTTTCTGCCCGAGGCGGACATCTGGCTCGAGCAACTGCAGGCCGAGATCCCCTGGCAGCAGCACCGGTTGCATTTGTTCGGGCGCGAACACGACGAACCCAGGTTGTCGTGCTGGATGGGGGATCTGGCCTACCGTTACTCCGGCAAGCGTCGGGAACCCGTGCCCTGGCACCCGCTGGTGAACGAGATCCGTCAGCGGCTGCAAACCATCTGCGCGCAGCCCTTCAACGGCGTCCTGCTCAACCTGTATCGTCATGGTCGGGACAGCATGGGCTGGCATGCAGACAACGAGCCGGAGCTGGGGTCAAATCCGGTCATCGCCTCGGTCAGTCTGGGGGCGACGCGCCGCTTTCTGTTGCGCCATAAAAACGGCGAGCGCCGCCAGTTGCTGCTGAGCCACGGCAGCCTGTTGGTGATGGCGGGCGAAATGCAGCATCACTGGCAACATGCCTTGCCCAGAGCCGCGGCCGTCGATGCGGCCCGCATCAACCTGACCTTTCGTTATCTGGTGTAACGCCGTAACCGGGGCGCGTGTCATGCGATTTATTCCATTACTGAAAGCAAGCCGGGTATGATTCGGTCTTGGTTCAGTGTCATTTACTCAGGAGTTCCTTATGTCGGTACAGAGTGTTATCGAAAGCAAGGTGCAGGCGGCACTGACGCCCGCGCATCTGGAAGTGATCAACGAAAGCTATATGCACCGGGTGGCGCCGGGCTCGGAAACCCACTTCAAGCTGGTGGTGGTGAGCGAGCAGTTTAACGGTCAGCGGTTGCTGGCCCGGCATAGGGCCCTGAATACGCTGCTGGCCGACGAACTGGCCGGCGGCGTTCATGCCCTGGCGCTGCATACCCTGACCCCTGCCGAATGGCAGGCGCGCGAAGGCGTGCTCGACAGCCCTGCCTGTCGTGGTCGGGCGGGTACCTCGGCCTGAGCCGAATGTTATTCGCGATTGATATTTTTGTTATGCCGCGATGTTGGCTCAATACCTGCAATTGGCTGGCGCCTATGCGACCAAGGGATAATAAGTAGCCATATATCATGGCCTTATTCTTGCTTGTTTAAACTTTGAGCAAGTTGAATTTGCTGAAAGAGGCGGTAATTTTTGGTAATTGCCGTGGCAGCCGCCGCGCTAAAAGTGCTAGTATTATGCGCCTTTTATATCGGGCTGGATGTTACCGGACTGTAGTCATGCTGTTTCAACACGATAGAGGCAGACCGGTAGCGACTCATCAGCATGTTGTCATGTCTGACATGGCAAGTACCTGTCTTCCCCTAACAAGTAGTGCAAGTGAGTATGATTACAATTAAAAAAGGACTGGACCTCCCGATTTCCGGGACCCCAGAGCAAGTAATCTACGATGGTCCTGCCATCAAGCGCGTTGCCACGCTGGGCGAGGAGTTTGTGGGCATGCGCCCTACCATGCACGTCAAGGTAGAGGATCGTGTCAAAAAAGGTCAGGTGATCTTCGAAGACAAGAAGAATCCGGGCGTTAAGTTCACAGCTCCTGCCAGCGGTACCGTGGTTGAAATCAACCGTGGCGCCAAACGCGTACTGCAATCTGTGGTGATTGCGGTCGATGACAGCGAAGATCAGATTACTTTTTCTAAATACGCTTCTGCTGAACTTTCCAAACTGGAACCTGAAACCGTTCGCGATCAGCTGGTTGAATCCGGCCTGTGGACGGCGCTGCGCACCCGCCCTTTCAGCAAGGTGCCGGCCATCGGTTCTACTCCTCGCTCCATCTTCGTCACCGCCATGGATACCAATCCATTGAGCGCGAACGCCGAGCTGATCATCAAGGAAAATGCGCAAGCCTTTACCGATGGTCTGCAGGTGCTGAGCCGGTTGACCGAAGGTAAGGTGCATGTCTGTAAGGGCGAAGGCAGCTTGCCTCAGGCTCAGGCCGGCAACATCACCGAACAAGTGTTCAGTGGCGTGCACCCGGCCGGTCTGCCAGGTACCCACATTCACTTTATCGACCCTGTCGTGGCCGGTAAGGTGGTCTGGTATATCAATTACCAGGATGTGATTGCCTTCGGCAAACTGTTCACCACCGGTGAGCTGTTTACCGACCGCGTTGTTGCCCTGGGTGGCCCCGTGGTACAGAAGCCTCGTCTGCTGCGTACCCGCATCGGTGCCTGTGTCAACGAGCTGACCGCCGGTGAACTGCAGGACGGTGAGAACCGTGTTATTTCCGGCTCCGTGCTGTACGGCACCATTGCCAATGGTCCGCATGCCTATCTGGGTCGTTATCACCTGCAGATATCGGTCCTGGCCGAAGGTCGCGAAAAAGAACTGTTTGGCTGGCTTGCGCCGGGTGCCAATAAATTCTCGGTGACCCGCGCCTACCTGAGTCATTTGACCAAGGGTAAGCTGTTCGACCTGACCACCACCACCAACGGCTCTGCCCGTGCCATGGTACCCATCGGTAACTATGAACGTATCATGCCGCTGGATATCCTGCCGACCCTGCTGCTGCGCGATTTGTTGTCCAACGATACCGAAAGCGCCCAGACCCTGGGTTGCATGGAGCTGGATGAAGAAGATCTGGCACTGTGTACCTATGTGTGTCCGGGTAAATACGATTATGGCCAGGCTCTGCGCAAGTGTTTGACCACAATTGAGCTAGAGGGCTAAGTAATGAGCTTGAAACACACTCTGGAAAAGCTCGAACACCATTTCGAGCCGGGCGGTAAATACGAGAAGTTTTACGCCCTGTATGAAGCGGTTGCCACCGTGCTCTATACCCCGGGCATGGTTACCCGCAACGCCTCTCATGTGCGCGACAGTATCGATCTGAAACGCATCATGATCATGGTGTGGATGGCGACCTTTCCGGCCATGTTCTTCGGTATGTACAACTCTGGCGGGCAGACCATCAATGCCCTGATGAACATGTACAGCCCGGCCGAACTGGCCTCGGTTATCGACGGCAACTGGCGTTATGGCCTGGCACAAAGCCTGGGAGCAACCCTGGGTGACGGCGCCGGCTGGGGCAGCAAGATGTTGCTGGGCGCGACCTACTTCCTGCCTATCTACCTGACGGTGTTCATCGTCGGTGGTTTCTGGGAAGTACTGTTTGCCACCGTACGCAAGCACGAAGTGAACGAAGGTTTCTTCGTCACCTCGGTACTGTTCGCGCTGATCGTGCCCGCGACCCTGCCTCTGTGGCAGGCAGCGCTGGGTATCACCTTCGGCGTGGTCATGGCCAAGGAAATCTTCGGCGGCACCGGTAAAAACTTCCTCAACCCGGCGCTGGCCGGTCGTGCCTTCCTGTTCTTCGCCTACCCGGCCGAGATTTCAGGTGACACCGTCTGGACGGCCGTTGACGGCTTCTCCGGCGCTACCGCACTGGGCCAGTGGGCCAGTGGTGGTCAGGCGGCGTTGATGGATGCCAACAGCGGTTCCATGATCGGCTGGATGGATGCCTTCATCGGTAACATTCAGGGCTCGATTGGTGAAGTCTCCACCCTGGCGATTTTGCTGGGCGGCCTGTTCATCATCTACATGGGTATTGCCTCCTGGCGTATCGTGGCAGGCGTGATGATCGGCATGATTGCCACCGCAACCCTGTTCAATATGCTCGGCTCCGACACCAACGCCATGTTCAGCATGCCCTGGTACTGGCACCTGGTATTGGGCGGCTTCGCTTTCGGCATGATGTTTATGGCAACCGACCCGGTATCCGCTTCCTTTACCAACAAGGGTAAATGGTGGTACGGCGCCCTGATCGGCATCATGGTGGTCTTGATCCGAGTGGTCAACCCGGCCTTCCCCGAAGGCATGATGCTGGCCATTCTGTTCGCCAACCTGTTCGCTCCCTTGTTCGACCACTTCGTGGTGCAGGCTAACATCAAACGGAGACTGGCTCGTGGCTAAGAAAGAATCTATCGGCAGAACCTTTGCCGTCATCGGCGTCCTGTGTCTGGTGTGTTCTGTGGTGGTATCCGGCGCAGCAGTCTTGCTGAAGCCGACCCAGCAGCGCAACCAGGCCCTGGACGTGCAGACCAATATCGTTGAAGTAGCGGGTCTGGGCCGTGACAATGTGGCCGAAACCTATGAGCGCTTCATCGAAGCGCGTCTGCTGGATCTGACCACCGACACGTTTTCGGACCAAACGGTGCAAGGCTATAACCAGCGCAATGCCGCCAAGGAACCTTCGACCAGCATCAAGCTGAGTCCGAAAGAGGATCCGGCCGGTATTCGCCGCCGCGCCAACATGGTGCCGGTATATATGGCCAAAGATGAAGACGGCAACCTGGACAGCATCATACTGCCCATTCATGGTCAGGGCCTCTGGTCTACCATGTACGCCTTCGTCGCCGTGGCACCCGATGGCAACACCATCAAGGGGATTACCTACTACGAGCAGGGTGAAACGCCCGGCCTCGGCGGTGAGGTAGAAAACCCCAACTGGCGTGCCCAGTTTGTTGGCAAAGAGCTGTTTGACGACAACGGTAAGCCGGCCCTGAAAGTGGTGAAAGGTGGTGCGCCTGAAGGTGCTCCTTCCAGTGTAGATGGCCTGTCCGGCGCTACCCTGACCTCCAACGGTGTGCAAAAAACCTTTGAATTCTGGTTGGGCGAGCAGGGCTTCGGTCCGTTCCTGGCCAAGGTTCGTAAAGGAGAGCTGAACAATGGCTGATAAAGCTGAAATGAAAAAGGTTCTGTTCGGACCTATCATCGGCAATAACCCCATTGCGTTGCAGGTGCTGGGCATCTGTTCCGCACTGGCGGTTACCTCACAGATGCAGACCGCATTCGTGATGTCACTGGCGGTAATAGCGGTAACGGCCTTCTCTAACCTGTTTATCTCGCTGGTGCGTAATCAGATCCCCAACTCGGTGCGAATTATCGCCCAGATGGCGATTATCGCCTCTCTGGTTATCGTGGTGGATCAGATCCTCAAGGCCTATGCCTACGACATCTCCAAGCAGCTGTCGGTATTCGTTGGCTTGATCATCACCAACTGTATCGTAATGGGCCGCGCCGAGGCGTATGCCATGAAGAGCCCGCCCATGATGTCTTTCCTGGACGGTATCGGTAACGGCATGGGTTATGGTCTTATCCTGCTGATCGTCGCCACTATCCGTGAGCTGCTGGGCTCCGGTACCTGGTTCGGCATTGAAATACTGCCGCTGATCAAGAACGGTGGCTGGTATCAGGCCAACGGCCTGCTGCTGTTGCCGCCAAGTGCCTTCTTCATCATCGGTGGCATTATCTGGGTACTGCGTACCGCACGTCCGGAACAGGTGGAGGCGAAGGAGTAATAGATGGAACATTATCTGAGTTTGTTTGTTCGTGCCGTCTTTATCGAAAACCTGGCGTTGGCCTTCTTCCTGGGGATGTGTACCTTCCTGGCGGTATCCAAGAAGGTCAAAACCTCATTCGGTCTGGGTGTCGCGGTGGTGGTGGTACTGACCATTTCGGTACCGGTTAACAACCTGATCTACAACTTCATCCTGAAAGACGGCGCCCTGGCCGAAGGGGTGGACCTGAGCTTTTTGAACTTCATTACCTTTATCGGGGTAATTGCGGCTCTGGTTCAGATCCTGGAGATGACGCTGGACAAGTTTTTCCCTGCGCTGTACAACGCGCTGGGTATCTTCTTGCCGCTGATCACCGTTAACTGCGCCATCTTCGGTGGTGTGTCGTTCATGGTACAGCGGGATTACAACTTCTCCGAGTCCATCGTGTACGGCTTTGGCTCCGGCATTGGCTGGATGCTGGCTATCGTTTTGCTGGCCGGTTTGCGTGAGAAGATGAAGTATTCGGATGTGCCCGATGGTCTGCGCGGTCTGGGGATTACCTTCGTCTCCGCCGGTCTGATGGCACTTGGCTTCATGTCTTTCTCTGGCATATCCCTGTAACCCGGTGATAGAAAAGGAATAATCGATGGAAATCATTCTAGGCGTGGTCATGTTCACCGTGATCGTGCTGGTCCTGGTAAGCATTATCCTGTTTGCCAAGTCCAAGCTGGTCGCGGAAGGGGATGTGACTATCAGCATCAACGACGATCCCGACAAGGCGATCACCACCGGTGCCAGCGGCAAGCTGCTGGGCGCCCTGGCGGCCAACGGCATCTTCGTCTCTTCTGCCTGTGGTGGCGGTGGTACCTGTGGACAGTGCCGAGTGCGCATTCTGGAAGGGGGCGGTGAAATCCTGCCCACCGAACAGGATCACATCTCCAAGCGCGAAGCGCGTGAGGGCGAGCGTCTGTCCTGTCAGGTCAACGTCAAGCAGGACATGAAGATCGAGCTGCCGGAAGAAGTATTCGGCATCAAGAAGTGGGATTGCGAAGTTATCTCCAACGACAGCAAGGCCACCTTCATCAAGGAACTGAAACTGCAGATTCCCAACGGCGAAAGCGTGCCTTTCCGTGCCGGTGGTTATATTCAGATTGAAGCTCCGCCTCACCACATCCAGTACAAAGACTTCGATGTGCCCGAGGAATACCGTGAAGACTGGGACAAGTTCAAGATCTTCGATCTGGAGTCCAAGGTAGACGAGGAAACCATCCGCGCCTACTCCATGGCCAACTATCCGGAAGAAGAAGGCATTATCATGCTCAACGTGCGCATCGCGACTCCGCCGCCACGTAACTGGAGCGCGCCTCCGGGCAAGATGTCTTCCTATATCTGGTCGTTGAAGCCGGGTGACAAGGCCACCATTTCCGGTCCCTTCGGTGAATTCTTCGCCAAGGACACCGACGCCGAGATGGTGTTTATCGGTGGTGGTGCCGGCATGGCGCCGATGCGTTCGCACATCTTCGACCAGCTCAAGCGCCTGAACTCCAAGCGCAAGATCAGCTTCTGGTACGGTGCCCGTTCCAAGCGCGAAATGTTCTATGTAGAAGATTTCGACGGTCTGCAGGAACAGTGCGATAACTTCCAGTGGCATGTGGCACTGAGTGACGCGCTGCCGGAAGACAACTGGACCGGCCATACCGGCTTTATCCATAACGTGCTGTATGAAAACTATCTGCGGGATCACGACGCGCCCGAAGATTGTGAATACTACATGTGTGGTCCGCCGGTGATGAACGCCGCCGTTATCAACATGCTCAAGGATCTGGGCGTGGAAGAAGACAACATCATGCTGGATGACTTTGGTGGTTAAACACTGATGATATCTCATGTAACTAAATGGCTGGCCCCTCTGGGGCTGGCCTTTTTATTGGTCGCCTGTAAACCGGCGGCGGTCGAACATCCGCAGCTGCACCTGACCGGCAATACCATGGGCACCTACTACTCGGTCAAGGTAGTGGATGTCGATGAGACCCGGGCTCAGGCGCTGCAGGCGGAAATCGATCGCCGTCTGGAGCGGCTCAACGATCAGATGTCGACCTATCGGGAAGACTCGGAGTTGAGCCGTTTTAACCGGCATCAGGGGGCGGATCCTTTCCCAGTGTCGTCCGATACCGCCCGGGTGGTGACGGCGGCGCTGCAGTTGGGGCGCATGACCGAAGGGGCGCTGGACGTCACCGTCGGCCCGCTGGTCAACCTGTGGGGCTTTGGACCCGATGCCAGACCGAGCCGAATACCCGGTGAATCACTGCTGGCCGACACCCGGGCGCGTACCGGACTGCAGCACCTGCGGGTGGGCATCGACAGTGAGTCGGAGTATCTGTACAAACAGTTGCCCGAGCTGTACGTGGACCTGTCGTCCATCGCCAAGGGCTTTGGGGTGGACGTGGTGTCGGAGTACCTGAGTGAAGAGGGGATAACCGATCACCTGGTGGAAATCGGTGGCGAGGTGCGGCTCAGTGGTCTTAATCGTCACCGCCAGCCCTGGACCATAGCGGTGGAAAAACCGGGTTCGGGAGCCGGTTCGGTACAACAGGTAGTCGCGGTCGGCAACAACAGCGTGGCCACCTCCGGCGACTATCGCAACTACTATGAACTGGACGGCGAGCGGCTGTCGCACACCATAGATCCGGCCACGGGTCACCCCATTACCCATCAGCTGGCATCGGTGACAGTGATCCATCCATCCTGTATGATCGCAGACGGTTTGGCGACCGCGCTAACGGTCATGGGGCCCGAGCGGGCACTGGCGTTTGCCGAGCAACACCGGCTGGCGGTGTACCTGCTGACCAAGACGGACGATGGCTTCAGAGTGGACATGACCAGCGCCTTCAAGAAGTATTCAAGAGGTTGATATGCTGTATTTTTTGATTACCTTTGCAGTCTTTGCCCTGGTGATTTTCGCCATGGCCATCGGCTATATCGTGCAGCGCAAGACCATTGCCGGCTCTTGTGGCGGTCTGGGTGGTGTAGGCATAGAAAAAGCCTGTGACTGTCCGGATCCCTGCGCCAGCCGCAAGAAAAAAATGGCCAAGGAAGAAGCTCGCCGGCAGATGCTGGGAGAAAACCGCATTATCTGACGAAAGCCTTAAGCCGCAAACCATCAGCTGATCGAGAGATAGAAAGCTGCGGTTTGTGGCTTTTTCGATCCTGGCGCGCGGTGATAACTCGTTATACCAATCGGATTGGCTATGTATGAGTTAACTGTGTCTACACTGTATTTATATACAGAAATATGGTGGGCCAGATTATGGAAT
>NZ_BAABDS010000032.1:0-79680 GCF_039539745.1 Oceanisphaera sediminis | reverse complement strand
AAAAGAGAAAATCTACCATGTCTGCCTATTTTTTTGGGGATCCCTCAGCGCCTTCGCGGGAATGACAAGAGATAAGTGCGGGAATGACAGAGAGAAATACAGGTATGACAAGAGATAAGTGCGGGAATGACGACAGCACCACACCTGTATATGCAGCACTGTTTAATTGAGGCGACAGTTAATTGACGTGATAGTTAATTGTCGAAGTATGTGTGGAGTTAAGTTTATGGTTGCTTTATATCGTCGCGATTGGTGTTTCGTTATTTAGCCTTGCTCCTTTTTCTTTATTGTTTATTTCTGACGCTGCAGTGATATATATTTTTCATGGGGGAGGGAATTACCTTTATAAAAGAATCAGCGAAGTGGATATATAACAGTTCGTTTTATTTCTGCGCTTCTTGAGCGTCAGGCCGTAATTGTATATAATAGCGCCCCTTTTATTGCTTGCAGATCACAAACATGACCGACACTAACGCGCAACCCGCCCTGCCAGACCGCCTCTCGGGTAATCCTCGCAGCCCCCATCATGTGGCAGCGTGCTTTGAGCACAACATCGGTATTCGCCTGAACGGCAAAGAGCGTACCGATGTTGAAGAATATTGCATCAGTGAAGGTTGGGTTAAAATCCCGTCGCCCAAAGCACTGGATCGTCGTGGTCAGCCGATGCTGATTACGTTAAAAGGCACGGTTGAAGCCTTTTACTGCTAAGTATTTTTATACTGTTCGGCATTATCACTAATCAGGGCCTGAAGAAATTCAGGCCCTGATTGTTTGCGTGCAATAAAAAATCATTCCACGCTAAAAATTAAAGGCTGTTTTCATTTTTACGCGTGCCATAAACGCGTAACCATAAAACCTGATTCGCCAAGTGGCGATGTTGGTCAGGAGTCTTTCAATGAAAAAACGTATTACGGCGTTACTGGCACTGCTGCTGGCGGGGTGTTCAACAGGTGGTGAGCCCACGGTTGGCGGCGATGCTGAGGCCACAGCAAAAGTGATGATCTTCACGGTGGGGCCGCAACGGGTCGACTGTGTCGGGGTGGGCCCCATGCAGTGCCTGGTAGTGGATGGTGGATTGTTCTATGACCGTATTCAGGGCTTCGAATTTGAACCGGGCTACCAACAAACGCTACGGGTAGAGCGCCGTCAGCGCTTTACGCCCGCCACGGCACCGGCGGACGCCAGCTTGTATCAATACCGGTTGTTGCAGGTGCTGGACAAGCAAAAAGCCCGGCCCTGATGGCATGGCCGGTTCGGCGTTCAGTCGGCTAGTAGGGCAGGGCGGGGGTTATACGGGCGTTGTTATACGGGCGTTGTTATCCCGCCGCAGGGTGTCTACCCATCTGGCTATTGGGGCACATCCAGGGTGTAGCCCATGCCTCTGATGGTTTGGATGAGTTTGAGATCATGGCCGTCGTCGATTTTGGCGCGCAGCCGGCGAATGGCTACATCAATCACGTTGGTATCGCTGTCGAAGTTCATGTCCCATACCAGAGAAGCGATTAACGAGCGCGGTAATACCTCGCCCTGCCGGCGCACCAGCAGCTCCAGCAGGGTAAATTCCTTGGTGGTGAGGTGAATATGCTCACCGGCGCGAATGGCACTGCGGCGCGCCATATTCAACACCAAATCGGCCACTGCCAGCTGGTTGCTCTGGGGCTGGGGCGTGCCCCGGCGCAGCAGGGTGCGCACTCGGGCCAGCAGTTCGGAAAAGGCGAACGGCTTAACCAGATAATCGTCGGCCCCCAGCTCCAGCCCTCTTACCCGGTCTTCCACGCTGTCTTTGGCGGTTAAAAACAGCAACGGCATTTGCCGGCCCTTGTTGCGCAGCGCCTCTACAATTTTCCAGCCGTCCAGATCCGGCAGCATCACGTCGAGAATAATCAAATCGTAAGGCTCACTCACCGCCAGATGAAAACCGTCCAGGCCACTGCGCGTGAGATCCACCACAAATCCCGCCTCGCTCAGCCCTTTTTGCAGGTAATCTCCGGTTTTTTGCTCATCTTCAATGATCAACATCTTCATGGCGCACTCTCTTAGCACTATCTGTTAAAGGCATGATGACGGCCCCGGGCAGGTGATCCAACCCTTATTGTTACCGCATGATACACAGTGCCCCGTGGCGGGGCGCCAAGATGACAATTTTGTAATGTTGGCGTCATGCTGCAGACAGGGTCATCTTTTTATTCTCTGTTTAATAACTCACAACGTGCGTAAGCGATTCTTCATTGCGCGATTAAACACATCAGGAAAAAGACATGAAAAAAACACTGTCCGTTTTAATGCTGTCTCTGCTGCCGGGCCTGGCGCTGGCCGCCGGTGAACATGGTACACACGGTGGTCATGAGGGGCTCGACATGGCCGGCATGCAGCAGGATACGCATGGCGTGGGCCGCCCCGGCACTGCGGCCGAGGTAAACCGCACCATAGAGGTGGTGATGAGCGACGACATGCGTTTTTCACCGGCTCAAATCGAGGTAAAGGCGGGGGAGACCGTGCGCTTTTTCGTTAAAAACAAGGGCAAGCTGGCGCACGAACTGGTGATTGGCAACCTGGCATCCCTGCAGGAGCATGCCGAAATGATGCGCCAGATGCCCACCATGCAGCACGCCGAACCCAACATGATCAGCCTGCAACCGGGCCAGATGGGTGGCCTGATCTGGACTTTTGCTCAGGCCGGCACCGTTGATTTTGCCTGTTTGATCCCCGGCCACATGGAAGCGGGCATGAAAGGCAGCATTGCCGTAGAGTAACCCTCGCGACATGAGCGCAGGCTCATGCCCGCCGTTAGTGACCAGCACAAGAGGATAAACCGTAGCGTGAACAACACATCAAGGGCAAAAAGCAGATGGCCATGGGCCATTGCGGTGGCGATACTGGCACCGCTTGCCATGGTGGGCAGCCATTTCTTACTGAACGACTCGTCTGCCGAAGCCGAGCAACTTCGCCTCGGCAAGTTGGCCTATCAGGACAATTGTGCCAGCTGCCACGGTGCCGACCTTAACGGCACGCGCAAGGGGCCGCCGTTTATTCACAAGGTGTATGAGCCGTCACATCACGGTGACGAGGCGTTTTATCGGGCCGCCGCCAACGGGGTGCGCGCGCATCACTGGCGCTTTGGCGATATGCCGCCAGTTGCTGGTGTGACTCGTGAAGAAGTGGGTGACATCATTGCCTATATTCGCGAGCAGCAGCGGCAACAGGGCATTCACTAGGCCGCCGCTGCCATGTGCTTTCCGCCATGTGGAGACGGCTATTTCGCGGAGGTTATGTTGTTGCAGCACGCGGACCGGTGGGAAAACAGGCGGTAAAGCAGGTTTCCCGTTCATCGGACTGCACCGATAGGCTGCCACCGTGGGCGCTGATAATTGCCTTGGCGATGGCCAGACCCAGCCCGGTGCCTTCGGTGACCGGCTGGCGCGCACTGTCGGCCCGGTAAAAACGGTCGAACAGCCGGGGCCATTGTTCCGGCGGAATGGCCGGGCCCGGGTTGGCCACCTGAACTGTGGTGCCCTCAAGGTTGCTGCTGATGGCAATACGCACCTCGCCCCGGGCCGGCGTGTAGCGAATGGCATTGGTCAGCAGGTTGCTGAACGCCCGCTGCAGCATCGACTTGTCGCCCAGCAGGTGGCCATTGCCCTGGCGTTGCAATCGCACCTGTTGTTCACTGGCCAACGGCTCAAAAAACTCCAGCAGTTCATCCAGCTCTTCGGCCAGGGCCAGCGGCTCGGGCTGCATGCCCAGCTGGCCTTGCTCCGACTTGGCCAGAAACAGCATTTCACCAATCATCCTCGCCAGCCGCTCGGCGGTTTCCAGGTTGGCATAGAGCACTTCTTTGTATTCTTCGGCATTGCGCGGGTGCGCCAGTGCCACCTGGGTTTGCATCATCAGGCTGTTAACCGGGGTGCGCAGCTCGTGGGCAATGTCGGAAGAAAAAGCCGTTAGCCGCTGAAACGAGTCTTCCAGCCGATCCAGCATGTCATTAAATGCCTGAATGGGGCCATGCAGCTCGGCCGGCGAACCGGCCAGTGGCAGCCGGTGATCCAGCCGGTTGGCGGTAACCCGCGCCGACAAGTGAGCCAGGCTGTGCAGCGGCGTCAGCCCCATGCGCGAGGCAAACCATCCCAGCAGCACCGACACCAGCGCTATGCCCCCGGTCAGCCAGGCCAGGCCGACTTTTATGTCGTCGATAAAGTGCTGATGATAGCTGGTGTCCAGCGTTACCCGTATCAGCACCGAGTTGGGTATATCGGCCGACGCCGAAAAAGAGGGCAACGCATTCAGCACAAACGGCTTGGCCATGCTGCGATAACGAATGCCGTTTTCGGTCCAGCTTTCTGCCAACGGTAACAATTCGGGCGCGGGCAGTGGTTGGTCAAGTCCTGCTTGTGACGGTAATGGCGAGTGCGCATGCGGTTCCGAAGGCATGTGTGAAGGCATGTCCGAAGACAAATGCGGCCCCACCGTCACCAGTGCCTTGCCGTTCAAATCCGTCATTTGCAGATAATACCCACCGTGGCCCGAGAGCGCATCGCTCAGGCGTGCCTGCAGCAGCGACCAGTCTCGGTTGTTGCCCTGCACATGGGTCGAGAGAAAGTTTTCGGCCAGTATGATGCGGCCTTTGATGTCGGATTGATCCTGGCGGGCAAAGTGATGATCCAGCGCCTGCATCAGCACCAGGCTCACCACACTCCAGATGGCCAGCATGCTGATGCTGAAAATCAGGCTCAGGCGAGTGGTTAAAGAGAGATGACTGCCCATGATGTTGTTGCTTATCCTGTAAAACTCAACCGGCACCCAAGGTACCATTTTATGCCGACACGCGAGCCGGAAAGCCGGGCCTGTGTCTTCACGTCAACGTCAACAAAGTGAAGAGGTAGTGCTCGCCAAGGCCGCAGAGAGCCATTATCATATAGGCCAAATTCATCTACAGAAGTCATCATCCATGTCAATCCCTCCGTGCCCCAAGTGCAATTCCGAGTACGCATATCAGGATCAAAATAACCTGGTCTGCCCCGAGTGTGCCCATGAATGGAACCCGTCCGAAGTCGCTACCGACGAAGACATCCTGACCGCAAAAGATGCGAATGGAACCTTGCTGGAAGCGGGTGACAAGGTCACCGTAGCCAAAGATCTTAAGGTGAAAGGCAGTTCTCTGGTGATTAAAATTGGTACCAAGGCGCTGATCAGGCGCATAGTGGAAGGCAAGGATCACGAACTCGACTGCAAGGTAGATGGCGCCGGCGAAATGATGGTCACCGCGAAGTTTGTGAAAAAAGCCTGAGCGACCCCGTTTGATTAAAAATCAAACCTGGCATAAACGGCGTTAAGTAATGCCGCGTAACTCATGTGGATGATGAGGCAGGTTTACCTTCTCTTTTCTCGTCACCCTCGCGAAGGCGGGGGTCCAGTGTCTTTGCCGACGACTCGTAGTCTGATCATTCTGCGCTACCAATCCTGGATTCCCGCCTTCGCGGGAATGACAAGAGAGGGGGCGCGGGCATGACGACAGAACCACACATGTTATGCGGCGTTACTTATACATAATAAAGGAAGTGAGCATGGAATTTAGCATATGGTTGCTTTACATCAGTGTGATCAGCATCCTGATATTCAGCCCGGGCCCTTCTGCTTTATTATGTATATCTGATGGTTTGAAATTTGGTAATAAAAAGGCAATGGCCACCATTCTCGGTGGTGCCATTGCCGCCCTGGTGCTGATGACCATTTCAGCCGTGGGGCTGGGTGCTGTGTTGGTGGCGTCGGAAAATCTGTTTTTTGCCATCAAGATTGCGGGCGCCTGCTATCTGATTTATCTGGGGTACAGCGCCTGGAAAGAAGGCAGTATCAACATAGCAAGCAAGGAGCCTGATGAAATTAAACCGGCAAGCCGCTCTTGTTATGCGCTGTTTCGCAAAGGCTTTATGGTCGGCATCAGCAACCCGAAAGATTTGTTGTTTTTTATCGCCCTGTTTCCCGGTTTCATGAATGCAGAATTGCCCCAGCTTGAACAATACATGGTGCTGGCCTGCACCTGGTTTTTTATCGACTGCAGCTCCATGTTCATGTATGCCGCACTGGGTTCGAAGGTAAGCCCCTGGCTTTCCAAAGCCGAAAACATGAAACGGGTTAACCGTGGGGTAGGCGGTCTCTTTATGGTGTTAGGTGGTGCCCTGGCTGTCTCTACCGGCATGGATGAAAAGGCATAACCAGGGGGATGACACTCGATGTATTGTTCGCAGCTGTGTTCTGGTACCACCGTAACGCTTAGGCTTGTACAAGCTCCTCTCTTTACTCACTCACCAGGTTTTCAGCCACAACAATGTCAACTCACATCGCATTTAACAGTCTCACGCCCGAGCTGATTGCCGCCCGTAAAAACAGTCATGAAATTTGCCGTACTTTTGCCAAAAGTCCCAGCAAAGGAAATTTGAAACGCTTGAAAACCCTTTTCGGCCAGTGCGGTGAACAGGTGATGATTGAACCGCCATTTCATTGTGATTACGGCAATCAAATCACCCTTGGTGATCGCACCTTTATTAATATCAACTGCACCCTGCTCGACTCCCCTGTAAAAGCGGGTGCCATTGTCATTGGCCGCGACTGTTTGATTGGCCCCAACGTACAGTTATTGGCGGTGTCGCATGCGGTTAACCCAGTCGAGCGGCTGGAAAAAGGCAACTTTTGTGCCCCGGTTACCATTGGCGATAACGTATGGATTGGCGCCGGGGCCATCGTGCTGGCCGGTGTGTCAATTGGCGATAACAGCGTGGTTGGCGCAGGCAGCGTGGTCACCAAGAATGTGGCAGCCAATAGCGTGGTGGCAGGCAATCCGGCCGTGAAAATAAGGAATATTTAAACGGTTACTCTGCGCTAAAGCACGAGGTGGCTGAGCAGGAGCGTCAGCAGGCTGAACAAGAGACTCGTCAAGTAGCGGAACTGAAGGCGCAAAACGCTTACGGAATATGATTCAATGTTCGGTTGTGTGCTTGTTTACGATCACGACCGAAGTGATCCTGCCGCCAGTTCATCATATTCTCACTCGGGTACCCGACTGCGGCAGGAACAGTGCTGCTCAGATACTGTTATCAACCGTTCTGAGCAGCACTGCTTATTTACCTCAGTCCGCCAAAGTATTCTTGTAGATTACTCCGTCTTTCATAATCAGATTGAAGTTCGTACCAGCGTCGGCCACAAGGTCTATGTTTTCCAGTGGGTTGCCGTCAACCAGAATGAGGTCGGCATACGCTCCTTTCTCTATCACGCCAAGCGGGCCTGCCTGGTAGGGATGTCGAGGCCCGGCCAACTCCAGCAGCTCAGCGTTACCTGAGGTCGCCATTTTCAGCACTTCGTAAGGTGTGTACCAGCGTTGTAGCTTGGCAAGAAACGCTCCCTGCCTGTCAGCAAGAGCGGGGTCGAACAGGATGTCGGTACCGAAGGCCATTTTTACACCCACTTTCTTGGCAAGCGGATAGATGATATCGGTACCATTAGTGACATCAATCCATTTCTTCTGACTGCCCGGATCATCGAAGTGGAAACCATCTTCATCATCAAGCAGTGGTTGAATGGAAAGCCATGCATCCTTTTCTTTCATCAGCCGAAGAGTGTCTTCAGTCAGCAGGAAACCGTGTTCGATGGATTTGACCCCTGCCTCCACCGCAATTCGGGCGGATTCATCAGTGAAAATGTGTGAGGACACATAAGTATTGTAGGTATCGGCAACCTCAACAAAAGCCTCGATTTCTTCTTTGGTAAACTGACGGACATCGAGTGGATCGTAAACGGAAGAGACACCGCCGCCACCGGAAACTTTAACCTGTGATGCGCCCATACGCATCACCTCACGGGTCCGTTTTGTGACTTCATCAACACCATCAGCCATGGCCATGAGTCCGACTGAATACCAATACCATTGGGAGTCAGCCGAATTCGTAGGTACAGCCTGATAGGGTCGGTAGTCAAAATGACCGCCGGTCTGACCGATGGGGGGGCCGGATGGAAGAATACGGGGACCCAGCAGCTCGCCCGCATCGATCATTTTCTTCGTCGCGAACGGGTTGCCGCCCACATCGCGAACGGTTGTAAAGCCACGAAGCAAGGTCTTCTCCGAACCCTTTGCCCCACGGATAGCGATTTCCAGAATATCCCCTGTCACAACCGTTGCTTGTGCAGCGCAGCAGTAAGATGTGTGCCAATGCGCATCAATTAGACCGGGTATCATGGTACGACCACCACCATCAATGACCTTACCACCCGCCACCGCGAGTGGCTCCGTGGAGATATCGGTGATCAAATTACCTGAAACCACAACGTTGGCATTCTTGATCAGTTTCTCGTTAACCCCATCAAAGACGTTAACGTTGGTAAATAAGGTGACCGCTGTCTCATCCTGAGCATGAACTGCCGGAGAGGATAATGACAACGTCACGGAGGTGGCAATTATACTAGCAAGTTTCTTCATTTTTCACTCCTTGAATTAAGGATTTACAAAGTCAACTAAGCTTTGGACTCTGCGCTTCCCTCTGTAGTTAAATTGCGGGCTGTTTATTCGATTAAGCTCCCGTTTCCGAGCGCACCGCTTTGAGCATTAAAAGTTCAGAATCTTGTAGCCTACTTGAATTGACCAATTTCCTGGAGCCTCTCCGCCGAACATCACCCCGGGTTTCACAAAAAATTGACTATCTCCGCCGAAGACGCGTCCGGTCATCATTCCGAAGTTGATCTGAAGACTCCCAAAAGTCTCGTCACTTTCCCAGTTATGGATGATGGCGGGATCATAAGTCATAAAATACTTGGGGTTCGCTAGCTTAGGCACATAATAAAAATCGAAAGTGGATACGTTTACGTCCAGATCTTGATCGTTACCGCCTTCAAGGCCAAATGTCTGAACCCACGCCGGCGCAAAGATTGCCCCACTTTTCAGAAAATACGCATAGAATAGCGATGTCTCCATCGCAAACTGCCCATAACCGCTAGTATCCGTCTCAGCAGTGTCGAGAAACAGTTCCAATGTGTAGGCGGCACCGTTTTCTTTCGTCAGGTGAAATACGTCGACAAATGTGACACTGGCATCGCCAAGCCTCACTTCGTCTCCAACTCTGTCGTCGATGCTGGCAATACTGGCCGTGTCGGTCAGCTGAGGCTTGGCATTTAAGGGGCTGTCAGAAAAGGGCAACGTGAACTTGAGTGCTTTGCTGCCGTCCGCTATCGGTTGCGTATACTGGAATTCCAGAAGTCCGGTATTCAGATCCGAATTAATCTGATTAAATTGGTACTGCACCGTTGCTTGCGTCGTCAGCAACGTAGGATTAGTACCGTTATTGACTTCTTCGCGTCCCACGGTTCCTTCAAGTTGAGCTTGGTTTCCGCTATCCTGAGCTACTGCTGGACTCGATATCGTGGCCAGCCCCAGCAGTAAGCAGCAAAGTAGTTTGTTTTTATCTGGTATAGCGTTTGGCTCATGAAAAAAACTAGCTCTCAAAGGTAGTAATTTAAAATTGGCGGCACTGATTAAATTTTTGCTATAGAGGTATGACGTTTTTGCTATAGAGGTATGACGTTTTTGCTCCCATAATGCTTGCGTATTGATAATCCCCTTTAAATAACTCACGAAATTTCCATTTCATCCCATACCCTTAAGTCAAAGCGGATATGATAAAGTCATGACCGGTATCGATCTTAAAGTAAGTTATTTCTATAGCATATAAATTCTTTACCAACAGCTTAAATGTGGGTATTTTTGAATCCGCTTAAGAAAATGTGTTTTTTGAGTTCATTTAAACACTGTACCCCTGCTCAGGGCTTAAATTATATCAAATCGACCTAAGACGGTAGGGTGAGCTCATGAATGTTTTATGACCAGTCTGCGGTGATTTGACCAGATGACAGGTGTTCAGGGGCTGTATCCCTCTATGTGCGCGTGCAGTTGCAGCGCCAGTTGCTCGGTGGCTTCGGTGGCGGCTTTGCTGCTGCGATGCAGGGCAATTTCAATGCTGGGTAATGCCGGCAGGCCGTCGTCGGTGCCCAGTACGCGCATGTCCGGTCCCAGCATGGACGGGGTCAGCACGGTAATGGCCAGTCCGGCGCGCACGGCGGCCGACAGTCCAGACAGGCTGGCACTGGTGTAGGCGATGCGCCAGTCAATGGCGGCGGCGTCCAGGCTGGCCAGGGTGTGCTCCCTGAAGATACAGACCCCCTGTTTGGATACCGCCAACGGCAAAGGCGAGCGCCGGTACGTGTCGTAACCGGCGGCGCCCACCCACACCATGGGCTCGCGGCGCAGCACCTTGCCGCCCGGGCTGTGGGGCTGGCGGGTGGTAATGGCCAGATCCAGCGCCCCGGTTTTTACCTGTTGAATCAAATCCACACTCAGGCCGCAGTGTACTACCAGCTCTACGTCGGGAAAGCGGGCCGCAAAGTCGGAAAGCGCCCCCGGCAGATAGCTCAGGTAATCTTCGGGTATGCCGAGGCGCACCACGCCGGCCAGACGCTGATCCCGCACATCCTGCCAGGCCTGGGCATTCTGGCGCAGCATCTGGCGGGCGTGGCTCAGCAGGCGTTCACCCGCGGCCGTGGGCACGGCCAGTTGCTGCTTGCGTTGCAGCAGGGATCGTTCCAGCACATTTTCCAGCCGCTTGATGTGCGCGCTTACCGTGGATTGCGCCAGGTGCAGGTGGTTGGCGGCGGCGGTAAAGCCGCCTTTGTCGACCACGGCAACAAAGCTGGTCAGCAGCACGAGGTCAAGAGGGCGACAGGGATCAGACATGGGTATCACGATTCATGATGGGGATATCGAAACTCTTCATTTCCATGATGGTGGCTCATTATTCAGAATGCGCGTCTTCAAGACAAGTCTGGCGTAATTTTCTTATCCCGACTCTGAATTCATTCAGCTGACAGGTACATCATGAACGAAGCGTATTACCGACTTGAGGCAGCAGCGCCCAGCGCGGCTGCCGAGAGTATCCCTTCGCCCGATGGGCATTCCAACCTTATCGATACCGATTATGTTATTGGCCAGGACAACATTACCTCCGGCTTTTTCGGACTGAAAATTGACCTGCACAGCACGGTGTTTACCTGGTCCTCGCTGGTCATTCTGGCCTTTGTGGCCGTTACCCTGGCCATGCCCGAGGCGATGGAACCCTTTTTTGGTGGCATTCGCAGCTATCTCACCAGCCATCTGAGCTGGGCGTTTATGCTGTCGACCAATCTGTTTGTGATACTGGCCGTTGGGCTGATTTTTTCGCCGTTGGGGCGGGTTCGTCTGGGCGGTACCCACGCCAAACCGGACTTCAGTTACCCGGGCTGGTTTGCCATGCTGTTTGCCGCCGGCATGGGGGTGGGGCTGATGTTCTATTGCGTGTCTGAGCCGCTCACCTATTTTGGCGACCTTCGCGCCGGTACTACCGGCCCGCTGGGCGAGCAGCTGGCTTCTGATGGCGCCGCCCGGTCGCTAAGCCTGGCCACCTCGATTTTTCACTGGGGCATGCACCCCTGGGCTACCTACGCCATTATTGCGCTGGCACTGGCGCTGTTTTCGTTCAATAAAGGGTTGCCGCTGACCATTCGCTCGGTGTTTTATCCGGTGCTGGGCGAGCGGGTGTGGGGCTGGCCCGGGCACGTAATTGATGTGCTGGCGGTGTTTGCCACCCTGTTCGGCCTGGCCACCTCGCTGGGCCTGGGGGCATCGCAGGCGGCGGCCGGGCTGCATTCTTTGTTTGGCGTGCCCAACGACACCAGCACCATGGTGCTGCTGGTGCTGGGTATTACCGCCATCACCCTGGTGTCGGTGGTGGCCGGGGTAGACAAGGGCGTACGCCGCATGTCGCAGCTCAACATGGCGCTGGCCATTCTGCTGATGCTGTTTGTGATGGTGGTGGGGCCCACGCTGCTGATCGCCACCGGTGCTGCCAGCAACCTGGTGTCTTATCTGACCGAGCTGCCGTCGTTGGCCAACCCCTTTGGCCGCAGCGATGAAGACTTTATTCACGGCTGGACCGCCTTTTACTGGGCCTGGTGGGTAAGCTGGTCGCCGTTTGTGGGCATGTTTATTGCGCGGGTATCCCGCGGGCGTACCGTGCGTGAATTCCTGATTGCCGTGTTGCTGGTGCCCACCATGGTGTCGGTGATCTGGATGACCACCTTTGGTGACACCGCTCTGTGGCAACTGGGGCAGGGCTATGAAGGTGCGAAGAACGCGGCGCTGGAGCTGCAGTTGTTTGCCATGCTGGAGCAACTGCCGCTGTCGTCCATTACCTCCCTGGTGGGCATTGTGCTGGTGATGGTGTTCTTTATTACCTCGTCGGACTCCGGTTCCCTGGTGATCGACTCCATTACCTCGGGGGGCAAGGTCACGTCTCCGCGCATTCAGCGTATCTTCTGGGTCGCCATCGAGGCCGCCATTGCCATTGCACTGCTGCTGGGCGGCGGGTTGACGGCGCTGCAGGCGGCGGTGCTGATCACCGGTGTTCCCTTTATGGTGGTGGTGCTGATCTCGGGTTACTCGGTGGTGCAGGGGCTGCGTACCGAACCTCGTATTTAACTCCATGTTGTAAAAGGGGGAGGCGAGGCTTCCCCCTTCTTTTCACCCGGTACCCTTGTGCTGGCGTTATTCCCCCGCAATTCCCTCATTCAAATAGCAGAACGCGTCCTGCAGGGCGTGAAGATACTGGCGGTAGTCGATCTCTGTTGCCTCTTCCTAAGCTCCGAGTTGCCTGTAGGCAGTACCAACAGATGATTCTGTAGCATCAGGGAGGATAAAGGGATCTGCTCAGCCGACCATCCGCGCCATGGATGGCGCGGCTGAGCCCCCAAGGATGGGTTTACGGCGTGTCGGCGGAGCGGGCCATTTGTCCGACTTTTGCAGAGCATCGGTGATTTCATCTGTTTGGTATTACTTTGTGCAGGCTGGGGCCGTTCGCAAATCTATGCCACTATCTTGGTGTGAAAAACAGGGAGTTTGCCATGCTCGAGTTTCGCCAAGTCTACAAGACCTACACCACCCCGCAGGGGCCGCTCAGCGTGTTGTCGGGCGTAAACCTGCAGCTTGGCGCCGGCGAAAGTCTGGCGCTGATGGGCGAGTCGGGCAGCGGCAAGTCGACGCTGCTGCACCTGGCGGCGGGGCTCGACCTGCCCGACCGGGGTGAGGTTCGCATCGGCAACCAGTCTTTGGCCGGGCTGGATGAAGCCGGTCGGGCGCGGGTGCGGCGCGAAACTATCGGCCTGGTGTTTCAGCAGTTTCATCTGGTTGCCAGCCTCAACGTGGCCGACAACTTGCGGCTGCAGGCCCGGCTGGCGGGGCGTGAAGAGGCGGCCTGGTCGGCCAGGTTGCTGCAGCGATTGGGTCTGGCCGGGCGCGAGCGCCACTATCCCGAGCAGTTGTCTGGCGGTCAGCAACAGCGTTTGGCCATTGGCCGCGCGCTGGCGTCTCGCCCGGCGTTGCTGTTGGCCGACGAGCCCACCGGTAACCTTGACGAAGCCACCGCCGAGACGGTGCTCGCACTGCTGCTGGAGCTGGTGGCCGAAAGCGGCAGCAGCCTGCTGATGGTGACACACAGCCCCAAAGTCGCGGCCCCGCTGGATCGTCGAGTGGTGCTGCACCGGGGTCAACTGCTGGCCGAGCCCGTCCGGAGCGGCTTGCCATGCGCCTGATGTGGGTGGCACTGGCAACCCTGTTATCGCACTATCGGCGCCACCCCGGCCAGTTGGCCATGCTGCTGTTGGGGCTCTGGGTGGCGGGGGCGCTATGGAGCGGTGTGCAGGCCATCAATGCCTCGGCGCGAGACAACTATGCCCGGGCCGAGGCGCTGCTGGGCAGCGGCTTTGATCGTCTTGAACGTGAGAATGGCCAGGCACTGACCCGGGCCGACTTCATTCAGCTGCGCCGGGCGGGCGTGCCGGTCTCGCCACTGCTTGAGGGCGAGCTGGTGACCGACAGCGGCAACACGCTCACCCTTATCGGTATCGATCCGCTCACTCTGCCCGGCGACAGCACCCTGGCCAGTACGCGAGCGACGGGGATGTTGCAGGACTTTATCATGTCGCCCTGGCAAACCCGGCTGGCGCCCGATACCCGCGTTAAGCTGGGCCCTGATCCCACCCTGGCCGATGGCACACCCTTGCCACCACTGATGGAGGTGCCCGAACTACCGCCCAATACCCTGGTGATGGATATCGCCATTGCCGCCCGCTTGCTGGGGGTGGGCGAGAGGATCACCGCGCTGGTGAGCGCCGCGAATGCCCTGCCTGCGGCCCCCGTCGGATTCACGTTGGTGCGGGCCGATACCCGGGCCAGCCCGGGTGATCTGACCCAGAGCTTTCACCTCAACCTTACGGCTATGGCGCTGCTGGCGCTGGTGGTGGGGTTGTTTATCGTGCAGGCGGCGCTGGGGCTGGCGCTGGAACAACGGCTTGGGCTGTTGCGCACGCTGCGGGCCCTTGGCGTGCCGGGGCGTACCCTGGTTGCCTTGCTGGCGCTGGAGCTGGTGCTGCTTGGGCTGTTGGGTGCGCTGGCCGGGCTGGTGAGCGGGCTGTGGCTGGCCGGCACCCTGCTGCCCGATGTGGCCGCCACCCTGCAAAGTCTTTACGGCGCCAAGGTGGGCAGCACGCTCAGCCTGCCCTGGCATTACTGGCTGGGCGGTATTGGCGTCACGCTGGGCGGCCTGTTTATTGCCGGTAGCGGCGTGCTGTGGCGGGCAAGCCGCATCAGTGTGCTGGGGCTGGGTCAGGCACAAAGCTGGCGCAGCGGTTTTCAACGCCAGCTGCGGCTGCAAACACGCTCGGGTGGGGCGGCTGCGCTGTTGGCCCTGGTGCTCGGGCTCTGGCTGTTTACCCGATCCGGCGGCGAGGGCCTGGGCGCGGGATTCGGGCTGGTGGCGGCCATCATGCTGGCCGCCGCTCTGTGGCTGCCACCGCTGCTGGGCTGGCTGCTGAGCGTGTTGCTTGGCGTAGTCAGCCGCTTCAGCCGCCCGGATCGCAACTGGCCATTGACCCAGTGGGCCCTGGCCGATGTGCAACTGCAACTGCCACGGCTGTCGCTGGCGATGATGGCACTGCTGATCGCACTGGCGGCCAACCTGGGCGTCAGCAGCATGGTCGGCGGTTTTCGTCTGACCTTTCTCGACTGGCTCGATCAGCGGCTGATGGCGGAGCTTTACCTCAAGCCGCCGGTGGCTAGCTTCGCCGAGATCGATACCTGGCTCGCCCAGAACGATGCGGTCAAGGAGCGGCTGATCACCGCCGACGCCGAATCCCGGCTGCTCGAGATCATTGCTGATAATTCCGTCCGTCGCTCGGGCCTGCCGCTCCCGGTATTCGGTATTACGCCAGAGCAAACGCTGATGGAAAACTGGCCACTGCTCGCCACCCTTAATGATCGAGACGCCGCCTGGCAAGCGCTTCAGCAGGGCGAGGCCTTTATCAACGAGCAGCTGGCGCTGGGTGAGGGGGTTGCGCTGGGCGACCGGCTCAGCCTGGCCACTCCCGGCGGCGTTGAAACGGTGATGGTGGTGGGCATCTATCCCGATTACGGCAACCCGCGGGGCGAGGTGGTGCTGGCCACCCCCCTGGTGCGGCGGCTGTTTGGGGTGCCGCCGGCCGCCATCGGCATAGTGCTGCAGCCTGGCGAGAATGCCGGTTTGCTTCGTCGGCAGCTGACGGAGCGTTTCGACCTGACGCCGCAAAACCTGCGAAATCAGCGCGAGATCAAGGCCACGGCAACCGCCATTTTCGAGCGCACCTTTGCCATTACCCGGGCGCTGAATGCCCTGACGCTGTCGGTAGCGGCGTTGGCGCTGCTGGCGTCTTTACTGGCGCAAGCCCGGGAGCGGCGCCAACGACTGGCCACACTGTGGGCGATGGGGGTGCCACTGCGTCGGCTACTGGGCATTCAACTGGCTCAGCTGGCCGGCGTATCGCTGGTGACCGGGCTGCTGGCCATTCCTCTGGGCATTGCCATTACCGCCTGCCTGGTGTGGGGCATCAATGTGGCGGCTTTTGGCTGGCGGCTGCCGCTGCATGTATTTCCGGCTGAGATGAGCCTGACCCTGGCGATTGCCGTGCTGGTGGCCTTGTTGGCGGCGGCGCTGCCGATGTTCAAGCTGTGGCGCACGCCCCCCCGGGCACTGCTGGCCGAGGAGGAAAATCCATGATCACACCGAGCCCACTGCGTCGAGGTTTGTTCACCCTGTGCCTGCTATCGCTTGGCGCCTGTGGTCCGGCGCCTGAACCCGGGTCCGAGGCTGACGATGGTGCGGAGGAGAACAGGAGTAGCGGCAGAGCCGGCTTTGCCGATCTGGGCGCGGCAAGTCAGGGCTATGCTCACGCCAGCCCCGCGACCGAACTCCAGTTCCCGGCAGATCACGGCCCGCATCCGGATTTTCGTATCGAGTGGTGGTATCTCACCGCCAATCTGGAAGACAAGCATGGCGAGCCGCTGGGCATGCAGTGGACCTTGTTCCGCCAGGCGCAGCAGCCAAAAGCACCCGACGCACCAGCTAGCGGCACCGAGGCTGTCGATCAGGCAAACACCGCTCCCTGGGCGGCGGAGCAACTGTGGATGGCGCACATGGCGCTGTCTCGTGGCGAGCACCACCGCGTGGCCGAACGCTTCGCGCGGGGAGCCAGCAAGCCACTGATGAGGGCTGCGCAGCAGGCCGGGGTAACGGCCCGGCCCTTTCGTGCCTGGCTGGATGACTGGCGGCTGGAAAGTCTGATCACTAACCCCGGCGACGATGCCCTGAACCACCTGATGCTGACCGCGCAAGCGGAAGACGAAAAGGGCGCCTTTGGTTATCAACTGGAACTGGAGGCCGACGGGCCCCTGGTGCGCCATGGCATCAATGGCTTCAGCCAGAAGTCGGCCGACGGCCAGGGCTCCATGTATTACAGCCAGCCCTTTTATCGCGTCAGCGGCGAGGTGTGGCTTAACGACGAGCGGGTGGCGGTGAGCGGGCGGGCCTGGCTGGACCGGGAATGGAGCAGCCAGCTATTGAGCGCCGGCCAGACCGGCTGGGACTGGTTTTCGCTGCACCTGGACAGCGGCGCCCGGCTGATGGCCTTTCGCCTGCGCGGTGGGGGCGCCAACCACGACGACTATCTTTCCGGTAGCTGGATCACCCCCGATGGCGAGGTCACGCCGCTCAATGCCGATGCGTTCACCCTGATGCCGCAGGCGTTTGCCACGGCTTCCGGCCATCGGGTGCCGGTGCGCTGGCGCCTGACGCTGCCGGAGCAGAGCCTTGAGCTGGAGATAACGGCGCGCCACGCCAACCGCTGGATGAACACCTCTGTGCCCTACTGGGAAGGCGCGGTCAGCGTGACCGACGCGGTCAGTGGCGCACCGCGTGGCCAGGGCTATCTGGAAATGACCGGATATTGATTACGAGCAGGCTGTCGGCATGGAGGCTGGTAGCCGTTTACAAAAAACCGACGGTGGCGGGTGACCATGCGGTCCCGCTCGCCGTCAGGCCCTGTGTTTACCCCTTGCCGGTCGGGTAGGGAATGTACTCGTCGGCATCGTTTTTTATGATGGGGAACTGTCGCGCCTTCCATTGCGCTATTGCCGCTTCAATGCGTTCTTTGCTGCTGGATACGAAGTTCCAGTCCATATATCGGCTGCCGATATCATCACCCCCAATCAGCGCTATTTGGGTGTCTTGCTCGGCTTTGATGACGACATCTTCATCATCATTCAGTACCACCATGGTATGCCGAGGCACCCGGGTGTCACGCAGGCTGATGTCGCCGTTCAGTACATACAGACCTCGCTGGGCCGCCTTCGGCAATTCGAGGGTTTGTCCTTCTTTTAACCGGGCCTCGATATAGAGCGTCGGGCTGAATGTCCGCACGGGTGATATTGCACCATAAGCCGCTCCCATCATGATCCGGACCGAGACGCCATTCAGGTTTACCCTGGGCAAGTTGTCGGCGGGGTAATGGTAAAAGGCAGGATCCGTTTCTTCGTCCTTTTCCGGCAGGGCCAGCCAGAGCTGAAGACCATGCACCGTATGAGGCCTGTTTTTCACTGCCGGCGGCTCACGCTCGGAATGAACCATGCCCGACCCCGTCACCATCAGGTTGAGATCGCCGGGGCGAATCAGCTGTTCGCTGCCGATGGAATCCCGGTGCACTATCTCACCCTCGAACAAATAGGTAACGGTGGCAATATTGATGTGGGGGTGCGGCCGCACATCAATGCCGTCTCCGGCGGCAAAGGTGGCAGGCCCCATATGGTCGAAAAAGACCCAGGGACCAATTCGCCTGATGGCCTGATTGGGCAGGGCTCTGCGCACGCAAAACCCGCCGAGATCCTGGTCTCTGGGGTGAATGAGTTGTTGAATGGCACCGCATCCGGCCACCAGATCACACTGCTCTGTTACCGTTTGCCGTGGGTTACTCATGAGTGATCTCCGAAGGCTTGAGTGTGTGAGTCAGTGTGATCAAGGATGTGATCAACTTACCGATAAAGTCGCGGCTAGTTGAGTCTGCAAGCCGTCCCTGGTCATCGAATTTTTCATGAGCGCCGGCGATCATCACTTCGGGTTTGTTCACGAAATGTACGTCGAGACTCACCATGATCTGGCGCAGATGGTATTGCGCTCTGGCACCGCCGAACAGGCTTATGCTTGAACTCATGATGGCGGCAGGCTTGCCGGCAAAGGGCTGTGGCTTCTGTCGGGACAACCAGTCGATGGCATTTTTTAAACCGCCGGGCACCGAGTAATTGTACTCGGGCGTAGAGAACAGAATGGCATCGGCGGCCATCACCTTTTCTGCCAGCTGAAGCACGGCCTCTGGTGCCTTGTCGCCATCCAGCTCCTGGTTGTACAGCGGCAGGGTACCGATATCGAGCAGTTCGATTTCACACCCGGCCGGTGCCATTTCCATGGCCACCTTAATTGCTGCCGTGTTGTATGAGTCCTTACGTAAGCTGCCGGAAAAGGCGACTATGCGAGTGTTATTGCTCATGATTAACCTCCGGATAAAATGAACCAGGGTACGCCGTGTCCTCTTTTGTTATTTCCGAGAAGGCGGGAATCCAGAGAGTGTAACGCAGAAAGGTCAGACTGCGAGTCGCCTGCAAAACACTGGACCTGTATGGGTGAACTGCGGGCTTTGTTCAATCGTCTGCGCCAGGCGAGTGGTTGCCTCGTTGATCTGGTCTGCTACAAACAGGCAGGTATCCGTTTTGGGCAGGGGGGGTAACCCCTGTTCCACCACCACCATGTCCGGTTCGAGTGTCTTGCGCGGGATCACCCCCACACCAATGCCCGCGCGTACCGCCGCCAGCATGCCGGCTCGGCTCTGGCTGGTAAAGGCAATGCGATAGGGCCGATCCCCTTTTTCCAGCGCCTGGCAAGCCGCGTTCCGGTGAGAGCAGCCGTCAACAAACACCGCCAGGGGTAAGGGGTCTCGCAGATGGGTCATGTGTGTTTGTGAACGAACCCACACCAGCTCGTCCCGGTCCAGACGCTGCCCGCCATCAGACAGCATCGGTAATTCGACCAATGCCAGGTCCAGCTTGCCTTCTCTGAGCAGTGACAGCAGATGCTGGGATCGGTGATCGCAGAATACTTCCAGCCGTGCTTGTGGGTAGTTAAGCACAAAGGCCTCCAGTAGCGGTGTCAGGCTACGGGCAGCGTATTGATCGTGGGTGCCAAAACGTACCTTGCCGTCGATATCAGCATGCTGAAACGAGCCCAGAATTCGGTCGTGCAGGTTGAGTAACTGCTGCGCGTGGGAACGGAGCAGTTCTCCTGCCGGGGTTAACCTGACGCCATATTGCCCTCGTTCAAGCAGCGTTGTGGTCATCAGATCTTCCAGTCTGCTCAGCTGCATGCTGATGGTGGAAGGCGCCCGGTGCAGCCGGCCTGCTGCCACCGTCAAGTTGAGGGTTTCCGCCACCATCACAAAGGTGCGTAACAGGGTAATGGGTAAATCACGCATATTAAGTTTTCAATCTTGTTGAAGGTAGATGTTAATATTTATCGATTTACCGAACATTAACAAGCGTTCAGGATGGCCTGATTACTTATTCATGACAGTATCAGGAGCGTCAGTGATGAAAATGGCCGTCATTTTTGCAATGAATCAGATAGTCAGTCATGGGTTTGGCATTTTTCTGTTTGCCGCCCTGGTGCCCATGATGCGGGAGTCAATTAGCCTTAGCCATTGGCATTTGGCCGCCATTGGGGCACTTACCCAACTGGCTTATCTGGGGGGTGCCATGCTGTTGGGATTACTCGGGCATCGCCTGGATACGGCGCGCCTGTCATTGGTTGCCGGCACCCTGACTACCGTGCTGCTATTCACTATGTCGCAACTCGAGAGTCCGTTATTCATTACCCTGGTATTGACCTGTCTGGCGGCCAGCGCGGCGATCAGCTGGGTAACCATAGTGGAAATCATCAGCCGTTATGCCCGTTCAGAACAGCGCTCTACCTATCTGTCAACCGCATCCAGCGGAACGGCCTGGGGCTATGGCCTGAATGGTCTGATGATCCTGCTGGTGGTCCCCGTATTGGGCTGGCAACACAGCTGGCAGATTGCAGGGGGCATGGGTCTGCTGGTCGTGGGGTTGACCTGGTATATGTTAATGAGCCTGAAAAAACCGTTAACCGCCACGGCAGAGATCCCCGAGTCCATCATTCCCGCCTCTAAACTGCTGTCCACCATTTGTCGTGAAAGAACCGCCATGTTTGCCTGCCTTATCTGTTTTTTGGTCGGCTTTACCACCATGCCTTTTTCCAACTGGCTCAATACCTATCTCGATCAACTGGCGTTGCCGGTTGCGCTGGGTGGTTACACCTGGGCGACGGCCGGGATCACCGGCATGGTGGCTGGCGTACTTACCGGCCGGCTGGCCGATCACAAAGGGCACGGTGTGGCATTGTTGGTAACCCTCGGTGGTTTCGCCCTGGGATTGCTGGCATTTGTCTATGATCCAGGCCGTTTTGCGCTGGTGGCCGGCTTTGGTTATGGTCTGATGTATTTCCCCATGTGGGGCATACTGGCGGGCTGGATAGGCCAGACTTATTCGTCTACCGCCACCATGCAAATTAGTGGTATTTGTATGGTGTGCTTTGGTTTTGGGGGGACGTTGGGTAATCTGGTGACCGGTTATATCCGCGACATCACAGGATCGCTGGATGCGGCTTTTTTGACTCTGGCGGCGGTGTCGGTGCTGCTGGTTATTCTGGCCCTGTGGATAATGAATGTCAGCCCGAAACCCCGCCCCGTGCAACCGGCGATCTGAGCGGCGCTCATATAAAAAAGGCCGGGCATTGCCCGGCCTTGTTGCGTATGGAGTTTGGCTCAGTGGTTGTCGTTGGGGGCATCGTCAGAGACCGCCGGCTTGGCCTTTTCCGCCATCACCTGTTCACCGGCTCTGGCATGCCCGCCGGGACGGCCATCGATATCAAAATCCTGCTGCATCACCCTAAGGTTGGCAGAGGGCGCTTCGCCTTCTTTGCCCACACCAAAATACACTGTGCTGTGGGGGAAGGGGATTTCGATGCCGGCGCTGTCGAAGTACAGCTTCACCAGTCGGTTATAGGCGCGGCCTACTGCCCATTGCATGCCCGGGGTAGTCTTGATACGTACCCGGATGTTGACCGAGCTGTCGGCCAGGGCGATCACACCGGCCACTTCCAGCGGCGCCAGTATCTCGTGCTTGTTGTCTTCGCTGGCGGCCAGTTCGTCGAAGGCGTTCTGTAGCTGCGTGATGGCGTCATCTATATTCTCGCGATACGCCACGCGGTATTCACCCACATGGAAGGCGAACTCGCGCATGTAGTTGGACACCGTATCCACGCTGGAAAACGGAATGATGTGGTAGGTGCCGCTGAGATCACGAATGCCCACCGAGCGAATGCTGAGCTTTTCGGCGGTGCCGGTAATGCCGCCCAGGGTGACCACGTCGCCGGTATTCATGGCGTTTTCTATCTGGATGAAAATACCGGTAATGATGTCCTGCACCAGTTTCTGGGCACCAAAGCCGATGGCCAGGCCCAGCACACCGGCACCGGCGATAAGCGGGCCTATGTTAATGCCGATCTCGGCCAGCGCTATCATGGCGGTCATGGTGACTAGGGTGACCGCCAGCGCACTGCGAAACAGCAACAGCAGGGTTTGCACCCGGGCAGAAGGCTCGCCACCGCCGGTTTCGGGGTTGAGCTTGTGCTCAATCATGCTGGCAAAGGCGACCCAGAGCGCGGCGGCCACAGACAGTATGATGGCAACCCCAATCATCTTGCCCATGAGCTTGCCGCCGGACTCGGAGGCATACCAGGCCGCCAGATCCAATGCTTGCCAGGCATTGAGTACCAGCAGAATGGCGGCAATGACGATCAACAAGCGAAGAAAGCGCAGGGCGTTGGGCACATAGCTGTTGATCCGTGCCTCCAGCAGCGGCAGCTTGCGGCGCAGTTCGGCCGAGAGGGTAATGCGTCGGCCTATGGTCTGGCTCAGCAGGCTGGAAAGCAGTATGCCCAGCACCACTATGCCCAGAGTCTTGAGGGTGGCAAACAGCACAAAGGGCAGGGCTTCTGCCGGGCTGAGCAGCGTTAACACCAGCACCACCAGAAAGTAGGTCAGGGCGATAAGATGCCAGGTGCGAGACAGCAGGATCAGACTGAACTGGCCCGCGGCGATGGTGCTTTTTTCGGCTCTGGCACGAATGGCATGGCGCAGTCGCAGACGATTTTTCAGGATCACCGCCACCGCATAGAAGAAGGCACCGAACATGATCAGCGTATTCACGCTCTGGCCCAGGGTGGGCGAGATATTGATGTTGATCAGGGGTTCCAGCACCATAACACCATAGCCGACCAGGCCGATGAGCAGGGCCAGCCAGCGATTCCAGTATTCGGCTTCGCTTGAGTCGACAGGTAACAGCCTCAGCCCTTCATAACGGGAAGAAAACAGCACCCGCAGCCCGGCCTTGAGCAGCTCGATCACCATAAAGGCATTAAGAAACAGCGACGCCTGGGTGGTCAGCTCGCCGATTTCTCCCACCATAAAGGCCGCCACCAGGTTACCGCCCACATAGGCCAGCGCCACGGCCAGTACATCGACGGCACTGGCCAGCGCCACACATACCACCAGCCGCAGTACCGGCGTTTTACCTTCTCCGTGACGTGACCAGTGAGCGAGGCGTCTGAACAAGGGGCCGGCCAGTCGGCGTAGCAGCCAGAACAGCACCAGGGTGGCCAGTATCACCAGCCCCAGATTGATGCTGGCGCTCATGAAGGCGGCCGTATCGAAACGGCCATTGTCACCTGCCACATTGCCGTCCAACAGGTTCGTCGTCACTTCGATCAGGTTATTGAGCTGATCGCCGAGACCGCCGGCAATCTGGCTGGTGGTTTCAGCCAACTGGCTGGGCAAGGTGGGCTCGGCCGGCTCGGCAGCGTCACTGGCCGCTGCCTTGGTCGAAGGGGCCTGTTGTTCGGCCATGCTGCGTAGTTCATCGATCAGTTTTTGGCGGGCTTGCTCGTTTTCCAGTATCTCGGCCAGGGCATCGTAAGGCGGAGCCGTGGTGGTATCCTGGGTTTGGGCATGCGCCATACTCGAGAAGGGAGCACAGAGCAGCCACAGGGTCAGCAGAGTGAGTCTTGAAAACAGGTTCACCAGTGGCCTCCTGTTGGCGGTCAGCGTGTGGGTTTATTTCATTGCTTATATAAATATTCACGAATAAACAAGGCGATTGGGCAGGGTAACACATAGAAAATGACGTGTTAAATTTCAATCACTTGCAAAGCCGCAGCGCAAAGAAAAGCCACCCACACGCTTGCTGTCGCCGCCTCAGTAGGCGCCCTCGCTGTAAATCAGCTCGTAGCTGTGGCTGTAAATTTCCAGAATATTGCCGAACGGGTCTTCCATGTAGATCATGCGGTAGGGCTTTTTGCCGGGGTAGTAATAACGCGGCTTTTCCATGCGTTTTTTGCCGCCGGCGGCCACAATGCGCTCGGCCAGCTCTTCTAGGTTCGGGTCCTGCACGCAAAAGTGAAAGATACCGGTTTTCCAGTACTCGAAGTTGTCTTCCGGGTTGACCTGATTGTTGAACTGAAACAGTTCTACGCCAATGCGGTCGCCGGTGGACAGGTGGGCGATTTTAAAGCTTTTCCATTGTGCGCCGAATACCTCGGTACACATTTCGCCGATGGCGCTGTCGTCTTCGGTGATCTCGGTAGGCGCCATGATCAGGTACCAGCCCATCACCTCGGTATAGAAGGTAACGGCGGCGTCCAGGTCGGGTACCGAAATGCCGATGTGCGAGAAGTTTCTCGGGTATACGTTAGCCATTGTTTGTTCTCCTGATTGGTTGGTATCAGATTACAAAGGTGCGTTGATTACGTAAAATTATCATCTGTCATGAAGATGAGTATGTTTTGTTATGATCAATCCGGTCTGGTTACGAAGCTTTTGCACTCTGGTCGAAGTGGGGCATTTCACCCGCACCGCAGAGCGGCTGCACATGACGCAATCCGGTGTTAGCCAGCATGTCAGAAAGCTGGAAGAGCAGCTGGCGCGGCCCCTGCTGATCCGCCAAGGCAAGCAGTTCACGCTGACCGAGGCGGGCGAGCGCTTGTATCGTGAGGCAAAAGAGATTCTTCGCTCACTGGCCAATCTAGAGCAGTTGGTGGGGGAAGACCCTCCCCATGAAGGCCTGGTGCGGCTGATGTCGCCGGGCAGTGTGGGCCTCAAGTTGTATCCTCATCTGCTGGCGCTGCAATGCCGGCACCCGGGGCTGATTATCGATTATCGCTTTGCACCCAACGCCGACGTAGAAAAAGCCATCGCGAGCGATGCGCTGGACGTCGGCTTTATGACCCGTCTCGCCACGCTGGATGAGGTACGTTGCCAGCCTGTTGCCGAAGAATCCTTGCTGCTGGTCACGCCGGCGGCGGTGAAGGACCCCAGCTGGTCCACCTTGCTGCAGCTGGGTTTTATCGATCATCCCGACGGGGCCCACCATGCCGGCCTGCTGCTGGGGGCCAACTACCCCGAGTTTCAACACAGCAATCTGTTTGAAAAAAAGGGGTTTTCCAACCAGATAAACCTGATTCTGGAGCCGGTGAGCAGGGGGCTGGGATTTACCGTCTTGCCGGCCCATGCGGTGGCCGCGTTTCAACAACCAGAGCGGGTGAACAGCCATCCATTGCGTCATCCGGTGAGTGAGATCCTCTATCTCGGGGTCAACCGCAACCGTGCCTTGCCCAACCGGGTCAAAACCGTGATGGCCGAGGCGAGAAAATGGCTGTAAGTAATATCTCATTATTCATGGATTGCAGCTTATGCCTTTCGTTTTTCATCGAGTAGTATGATGAAACAGGCAACATCAAGGGCGAGCGAGGCTGGATGATCTCTGTATTTCTGATCAATACCCTGGTGGTGGCGGTATCCGTGATGGTGCATTACGAATTTCTTTACCGTATCACCCTGTTCATTCCCAAAATGAAGATAAACCATCGCTATCGCATCGTGTTTGGGGTTTGCGGCTCGTTAATCGCCCACGCCTTCGAAATCTGGATATTTGCCATTGCCTATTACTTAATGAATAGAAGCGATGGCTGGGGGAATTTGAGCGGAAGCTTCGATGGCAGCCTGATGGACTGCGCCTACTTTTCATTCACGGTGTTCACCACCCTGGGCTTTGGTGACATTGAGCCCAATGGCGAGCTGAGGTATTTAACCGGCATAGAGTCGTTGACCGGCCTGGTACTCATTACCTGGACGGCCTCATTTTTGTACTTTGAAATGCAACGGCACTGGGGCGTTGGCAAAGACACCTAACCGGATCATTCATCACGATTCAATATCGCAGAGTAGTCCGTATCCAAGAGAGACACGAAAGAGAGTGCCATGAAAAACATCGCTGAAAACATGCCTGCAGATCTGTCGAGGGAGCATTTTCTGGACCTGCTCAACACGCCGAATGTTCGCATAGAGCGCATTGTGTCCAGGGGGCACAGCTCGCCCGAGACGGGTTGGTACGATCAGGATGAAGACGAGTGGGTCATGGTGCTGCAAGGCGAGGGAACCCTGGCGTTTGCAGATGGCCGGGTTGTTACCCTCAACAACGGCGATTTCATTCATATTCCCGCCCATTGCCGGCATCGGGTCAGCCATACCCACCCAGACGACATGACCGTGTGGCTGGCGGTGTTTTTCAGCCCCGCCGGGTAAGGGCGTGAGCAGCGGTAACGGTGCACCGCATGAATGAGCGCTTTGAGCACAACAACCGCGCTAGCTGTAGCTGCCACTTCAGTCGGCAGGCCCTGCGCAGCAGGGCAATCCAACCCGGCGACAATGCCTGCAATATCGTGCCTGCTTTAAGGCTTATGCCGCATATGCGCCAATAAACGAACCAAAGGCGAAACATGGAACTCATCTTTTTAGGCACCTCGTCGGGATCGCCGACCAAAAGCCGCAACGTCTCGGGGCTGGCGCTGAAAAAGGTTGGTGCCAGGCCCTGGATTCTGATCGACTGTGGCGAAGCGACTCAGCACCGGCTGTTGCATACTCCCTTGTCGCTGAATAATTTGCATGCCATCTGCATCACTCATGTGCATGGCGATCACTGCTACGGGCTGCCGGGTCTGCTGGCCAGTGCGGCCATGGCGGGGCGCACTGCGCCGCTGACCATCATCGGACCCGCCGGCCTGCAGGGCTGGATAGCGGCCACCCAGCAGGCCACGCACCTGACCTTGCCTTATTCGCTGCATTTTATCGACGTCGCGGCCCTGACCGGAGTGGTGGCGATGGAAGGCTTTAATATTTCGGCGTTGCCCTTGTCGCACCGGGTACCGTCGTTTGGTTATGAATTTGTCGAGACCGGACTGCCCCGCAAGCTGGATGTGGCAAAGCTGAAAGCAGACGGTATTGAACCCGGGCCGTTATGGGGGCGGCTGCAGCGGGGCGAAGTGGTCACCCTTGCAAACGGGCGGGTGCTTGACGGCCATGATTACCAGCTGGCGATGAGAGTACCGCGCAAGGTGATTATCGGTGGTGACAACGACAATCCGGCCCTGCTTGCCGAGTGTGTTCATTCGGCCAATGTGCTGGTGCACGAGGCGACCTTTACCCTGGCCATCGCCAACAAGGTGGGGCCCGGGCCGCAGCACAGCTCGGCCATGGCCATCGCGCAATTTGCCGC
The DNA here is from genome assembly GCF_039539745.1 of Oceanisphaera sediminis. Classification (NCBI taxonomy): domain Bacteria; kingdom Pseudomonadati; phylum Pseudomonadota; class Gammaproteobacteria; order Aeromonadales; family Aeromonadaceae; genus Oceanisphaera; species Oceanisphaera sediminis. Next base: position 52,517 of record NZ_BAABDS010000032.1, on the reverse strand, counting down.
CGAGGCCTCGGTGCCCAACCTGATTCTGACCCATTTCAGCCCGCGTTATAAAGACGGCGGCCCGGGAATCAGCATCCGGGATATCGAGCAGGAGGCGAGGGCGCATTACGGCGGCAAGCTGTTTCTGGCCCGGGATCTGGAGGTGTTTCACCTGAATCGTGAAGGCGAGCTGAGTCGTATGCAGGATGGATCTCCTGCCTTCGCGGGGATGACGGCGAGATAAATGTGCCGATTGGTGCCGCAGTATTGACCGTCGTAGGGTCGAATTTATTCGACCAATGGTGTTGTCAGATGGTCTGCTGGTCGATTGAAATCGACCCTACGAGGCACTGTACGCTGCATAAGCGGGCAACCGTTTCGTGTAGGGTCGAATTTATTCCACCAATGGAGTTGCATGCCCGACAGGGCGGTCCAATAAATTGGACTCTACGAGAACGGTGATTATGAGCGAAGCCTGGGTACGAAAAAGGCCCCACCGAGGTGGGGCCATGAGGTTTACACTATGCCGGGCCAGGCACGACATCACTCGAGACTTGACCTATATCAGGCCAGATCGAATCGGTCTGCGTTCATCACCTTGTTCCAGGCGCTAACAAAGTCACACACAAACCGCTCCTTGGCGTCGGCCTGGGCATACACTTCCGCCACCGCCCGCAACTGGGAGTTGGAGCCGAAGATCAGATCGGCGCGCGTTGCCGTCCACTTCACGTTGCCGGTTTTGCGGTCCCGTCCCTCAAACACGTCTTCTTCGCTGGCGGCGGGCTGCCACACCGTGTTCATGTCGAGCAGATTCACGAAGAAGTCGTTGCTCAGGGTTTGTGGGTGTCGGGTAAAGACGCCGTGTTGCGACTGGCGATAGTTGGCATCCAGCACCCGCATGCCGCCCACCAGCGCCGTCATTTGTGGCGCCGTCAGTTGCAGCAGCTGCGCCTTGTCGATCAGCATTTCTTCATCCGACACCGTGAATTTGGTGCGGCGATAGTTACGAAAGCCGTCGGCTTGTGGCTTGAGCGGCGCAAAGGCGTCTACGTCGGTCTGCTCTTGTGAAGCATCGGTGCGGCCGGGCACGAAGGGCACCTGTACCGGGCAGCCGGCATCCTTGGCGGCCTGCTCTATGGCGGCGGCGCCGCCGAGTACGATCAGATCCGCCAGCGACACTCGCTTGTTGCCGATTTGCGCCTGATTGAAGTCGCTCTGTATGCCTTCCAGTACCTTCAACACTTTGGCCAGTTGCTCGGGCTGGTTCGCTTCCCAGTCTTTCTGCGGGGCCAGGCGCAGGCGGGCACCGTTGGCACCGCCGCGTTTGTCGGAGTCACGGAAGCTGGACGCCGATGCCCAGGCGGTGGCCACCAGCTCGGAGATCGACAGCCCGGATGCCAGCAGCGTGCTTTTCAGGTCGGCGATGTCCTGCTCGTTCACCAGTTCGTGCTCGACCGCCGGCACCGGGTCTTGCCAAATCAGTTCTTCTGCCGGTACCTCGGGGCCCAGGTAGCGCGAAATGGGGCCCATATCGCGGTGGGTCAGTTTGTACCAGGCGCGGGCGAAGGCGTCGGCGAATTCGTCCGGGTTGGCATGAAAATGCTCCGAGATCTTGCGATAGGCCGGATCTTCCCGCATCGCCATGTCGGCAGTCGACATCATGGGCGCATGGCGTTTGTTCGGGTTGTGGGCATCCGGCACCGTGTCTTTGGCAGACGCATCTTTCGGTGTCCACTGGTGGGCGCCGGCCGGGCTCTTGGTCAGCTCCCATTCGTAGCCGAACAGGTTGTCGAAGTAGCTCATGTCCCACTGGGTTGGGGTAGCGGTCCAGGCGCCTTCCAGACCGCTGGTAATGGTGTCTTCGCCTTTGCCGCTGCCCATGCTGTTGATCCAGCCGAGGCCCATGGCTTCGAGAGGCGCGGCTTCCGGCTCCGGCCCCAGTTGGGACGCATCGCCGGCACCGTGAGTTTTACCGAAGGTGTGGCCGCCGGCGGTGAGGGCGACCGTTTCATAGTCGTCCATCGCCATGCGGGCGAAGGTTTCGCGAATATCAAAGGCCGAGGCAAGTGGATCCGGGTTGCCGTCCGGGCCTTCGGGGTTGACGTAAATCAGGCCCATTTGTACCGCGGCTAGCGGGTTCTCCAGCTTCCGGTCGCCGGCGTAACGGCTGTTGGGTTGGTCGCTGGTGGCCAGCCATTCTTCTTCGGCGCCCCAGTAAATGTCTTCTTCCGGCTCCCAGATATCTTCACGGCCACCGGCAAAGCCGAAGGTCTGAAAGCCCATGGACTCCAGCGCCACGTTGCCGGTTAGCACCAGTAAATCGGCCCAGGAGAGTTTGTTGCCGTATTTTTGCTTGATGGGCCACAGCAGACGGCGCGCCTTGTCCAGGTTGCAGTTGTCGGGCCAGCTGTTGAGCGGGGAAAAGCGTTGCGAACCGCTGCCGGCGCCACCGCGGCCATCGCCGATGCGATAGGTGCCAGCGCTGTGCCAGGCCATGCGAATGAAGAAGGGGCCGTAATGGCCGTAGTCGGCCGGCCACCAGTCCTGCGAGTCGGTCATCAGGGTATGCAGGTCTTGCTTGACCGCCGCCAGATCGAGCGTTTTAAACGCCTCGGCGTAGTTGAAGTGCTCGCCCAGGGGGCTCATGTTGGCGGGGTTTTGGTGCAGTACCTTGAGATTCAGCTGGTTTGGCCACCAGTGGCGATTGGCCGAGGCCTTGTCACCCAACCTGGTGTGAGATCCGTGCATGACCGGGCATTTTCCGGCGTTGCCTGCGTCGTGTTTATGTTCGCTCATCAATTATTTCTCCAGAGTTGGTGATACTAATTGAACTGCTCATTAAAACCGATGACTTGTCACCGCCGGTGTTTACACCGGCTTGTCGCCGTCTTGTTCTGATAGATATAACATTCCTGTGCCGGTAACTTAAATTGCTTGTCCTTATCAATGCGATAGTTTCTGTGTATCGTCCGCTGCGGCACCGACATTTTCAACCCCATCACATGAGGCCACATGGACGAACGTCAGTTTTTAGAAAGACCCACCAAACAGGCCATGCGCGCACTCCCCGAGTTTAGCGGCCTGTCACTGGATCACATTCATCTGGTTGAGACGGAGAAAGACGCGAGTTTTGCGCGAGAGCAGCTGAATAAATACAGCCACCTCGGTTTTGATACCGAAAGCAAGCCGACCTTTATGGTGGGTGAAACCAGTACCGGCCCGCATCTGGTGCAGCTGGCGACGCCCGAACACGGTTTTTTGTTTATGGCTCGCCACCTGGCGGACAATGAAGCAGGCCGGGAACTGCTGGCCGACATCATGCAGTCGCAACACATCATCAAGGTCGGATTTGGTCTCAAGTCGGATCGGGGGCCGGTGCAGCGCCTGCTGGGAGTTGAACTGCACGCCACCATCGAGCTGTCGGGAGCGGTCAAGCGGCTGGGGTATCGCCAGCAAGTGGGGTTGCAGGCTGCGGTGGCCATTGTGCTGGGGGAATATCTGCCGAAATCCCGAAAGGTCACCCTCTCGAACTGGGCGGCAGAATCGTTAGCTGCCGCCCAGCAGCGTTATGCCGCCAACGATGCCTATGCCGGCCTGCGGGTGTATCAGGTCCTGGCCCACAGGTCACCGCAGCTGCTGCCGCCGATCTGAAACCGGTACGTGTCTGTTTCGGTATGCGTCACATGATTTGCGAACCGGGTAGGCCCCACAGATTCTAAAGGGTCTGAAGCTGCTCCCACTTATCCAGAGCACCGGACCAAAGAGTCAGCAACAGGGCCAGCACCACGATCAAGGCTCCAACCCAGGGAGTATCTGTCAATGACATACGCTCTATGATGACGCCACCCATAACAGAGCCAAATGCGATCCCGACATTGAACGCGGCGATGTTGAGCCCCGATGCCACGTCTACCGAATGTGGTGTATGTTTCTCGGCCAGTTGAACCACATAAACCTGCAAACCGGGCACGTTACCGAAGGCGAAAGCGCCCCAGATTAACACGGTCAGCACGGCGGCGAGCTGATGACCGGCAGTGAAGGTGAACACCAGTAACACCAGCGCCAGCGCAGAAAAGATAATGTACAGCGCCTTGATCGGGCCGAGCCGGTCGGCCAGACGTCCACCCCAGATATTTCCGACGGCCACAGATACGCCGTATACCAGCATGATGAGGCCGATGGCGGCGGACTCGAAGCCGGCTACCTGTTCCAGTATCGGCGCCAGGTAGGTGAAGGCCACGAAAGTGCCGCCATAGCCCACCGCCGTCATGGCATATACCAGCAGCAGTCGTGGCTGGGTCAGCACGCCGAGCTGTTGCGAGAGACGAACCGGGGCTGACTGCTTCAGGTTGGTCGGTATCAACAGTGCGCTGCCGAGCAGAGCTATCAGCCCCAGCACCGACACTGCCAGAAAGGTGGCCTGCCAGCCGGCATTCTGGCCAATCCAGGTACCGAGAGGCACGCCGGTCACCAGCGCGACCGTCAGTCCGGTAAACATGATGGCGATGGCACTGGCTTTCTTTTCTTTGCTGACCAGTCCGGTGGCAATGGTCGAGCCTATCGAGAAGAATACCCCATGTGCCAGCCCGGTTAGAATGCGGGCGGTGATCAGCAATGAGTAGCTGGGTGCCATCCAGGCCAACAGATTGCCTGCTACAAACAACGCCATGACCGACAGCAGCACCGTTTTTCGGTTCCAGCGCCCGGTCAATGCTGTCAGCACCGGGGCGCCGATGGCCACGCCCAGCGCATACAGGCTGACCAGCAAGCCGGCCGAAGGAAGGGTGACGCCCAGATCCTGGGCGATAGTGGGTACCAGGCCGACAATAACAAACTCGGTGGTACCGATGGCAAATGCACTGAGCGTCAGAGCAAAAAGCGCGATAGGCATAATGGTTTCCGCATGATTGAAGTTGCGGCGCAGTATGCCGACTGGTATTTATTACAAAAACAGCACCAACCACAAAAGACTATATCAATTATGGCAATAATATCGCGCACCGAAGATCTGGAGATCCTGCTGGCCATTATCGACAGTGGCGGCTTCTCGGCAGCGGCCAGGGTGCTGGACATACAGACTGCCCGGGTTTCGCGGGCGGTAGCCCGGCTGGAAACCGAGCTGGACTGCACGCTGCTTAATCGTACGACCCGGCGGGTGGAGCTGACCGAAGAGGGGCGGCTGTTTGTGGCACAGGTAAGAGGCGGGCTGAACCAGCTGGCCGAGGCGGAAGAGCACCTCCGGTCGCTAAAAGGTTCTCCTGCCGGACGACTGCGAATTGATGCGGTAACGCCTTTTATTCTGCATCAGCTGGTGCCGCTCATCGGTGGATTCCGGCAGGCCTATCCGCAGATACAGCTGGAACTGGTGGCTAATGAGAACATCATTGATCTGATCGAGAAACGAACCGATGTGGCGATCAGGATCGGCAGGTTGGAAGACTCTAACCTGCATGCCCGCCTGTTGGGCAGAAGCCCCCTGCATCTGGTTGCCAGCCCCGAGTATCTGGCCAGGGCCGGAATACCGGAAACCACGGCGGCACTGAAACACCACGATATTATTGGTTTTACCGATGCAGCCCACCTTAATCGCTGGCCACTGCTGGTGCCGCCGGACATCCGTCCTGCCATCGTTGCCAGCAGTGGTGAAACCATACGCCAGCTCTGTCTGGCCGGGCAGGGCATTGCGCTGTTATCCCGGTTCATGATTGCTGAAGATCTGAAACAGCAACGGCTGGTTCATTTTCTGGAGACGGATCTCATCAACCCCAATCCGCGAGAGCTGGTACAGGCGGTGTATTACCGTAATACGGCGTTGTCATCACGGATATCGGCCTTTCTCGACTTCATAGAGCCCCGGATCGAACTGTAAATCTCGGGGAACTGCGCCTCGCGGGCATGTGAGTCACCGTACTCGTGCCATATTTGAACGAGTCGCTGGTGGTCCGGCTTGAATATTGGGCCAACCGGTCGTTACTTGTCAGCACGAGGAGGCCATCATGAACGTATGTGCGAGCAACTCCCAGTCTGAGCGCCATTGCCTGTTTTCAGCGCGCTTGGAGCGGCGGCCGACATGACCCGCTCAAGCGCGAAGACTAGTAAGCACAAGGCGCCGGATACGGCCGTAAGAATCCTGTTTGTCGGTAATCTGCTGCAGGCAGATGACGGGGCCGGTATGCACGCTTTTACCTTGTGCCAGTCGCTCTGCTGGCCCGCCGGGGTAGAGCTGGTAGATGGCGGCACCGGGGGCGTGAGCCTGCTGCCGCTGTTCAAGCAGTGCCGGCGTATCATACTGGTGGATGCTTTTCTGAGCCCGGGTCACGAGGGCGAGATTCGCCAGCGGTGCAATGTGACGGCAGACTCGCTGGCGGGAAGCGAAGATCTGGAGCATGGCGGTGGCATCAAGGGCCTACTGGCGCTGGTACCGCTGCTACTGTCGCCGGTGCCCATTATCGATCTGTTTGCGATTGGCGGGGGCTGCTTTACGCCCTGTAGCCCGACACTGAGTGACGGGGTGGCGCGTGCCTTGCCAACCTTGTGCCGGCGTTTGCATCGTTATGTGACCGAGGAGCTGATGCCTTCGGGCTCAGGCTGCCGATGAGCGGCGCTTCTAACACTGCAACAGGAAGCCTGTTGCGAATAACCGGCTGTTTGCAGGGGGTCGGCTTTAGGCCCTTTGTGTATCGGCTGGCGACGGAACTCGGATTATCGGGCGAGGTTTGCAATGTTGGCGCCGGCGTCGAGATTCGGCTGGCCGCCGAGGCCGATGCCGTGGCGCATTTCTGCCAGCGGCTGCGGACCGAGTGCCCCGACCATGCCCGCATAGAGGGTATTACTGTCGAGCCGTTCCGCTTTGCTGCCGCTCCCGCGGGCTTTAATGTTGTGGACAGCCAAGGCGCGGGGCAGGGAGCCGGATTTCCGCCGGATCTGGCGATGTGCCCTCGGTGTCTGGCCGAGCTGACCGACCCGGATGATCGGCGCTACGGCTATCCCTTTATCAATTGTACCGACTGTGGGCCGCGCTACAGCATTATCAAGAGCCTGCCTTATGACAGGGCCAAAACCAGCATGGCCGGTTTTCCGCTGTGCGCCACCTGTCGCAAAGAATATGAAGATCCGGCGAACCGTCGCTTTCATGCCGAGCCCGTTGCCTGTGCCGAATGTGGCCCGCGTATCTGGTTGCAAGACACCGAGGGCGGGGTGCGAGAGGGCCCGACGGCGGACTTGCTGGCGCAATGCGGCCTCTGGCTGAAGCAGGGCCGGGTGCTGGCGCTCAAGGGCATCGGCGGTTTTCAGCTGGTTTGCGATGCGGGTTCGGCAACGGCCATCGCGCTGCTGCGCCAACGCAAGCACAGGCCCGCCAAGCCCTTTGCCGTTATGTTGCGAGATTTGGCTGAGGTGCAGCTCTATTTCGAGTTGACCCTGGCCGAGCTTGAGCTGCTGACCAGCCCGGCGGCGCCTATTGTGCTGTTGCCGAAAGAGCGACTTCGTCCCCGCGCGCAAGGACTCATGGTCGAGTCACTGGCGCCCGGTATGGCTTGTCTTGGCGTGATGCTGCCCGGCTCGCCGTTGCACTGGTTGTTGTTGCACGAGGTGGCAGGCCCCCTGGTCATGACCTCGGGTAATGCTGGCGGCGAACCCATCTGTATCGACAACCGGCAAGCCACCTCGGCGTTGGCCAATTTGGCCGACGCCTTTCTGCTGCACAACCGCCCTATAGTGCATCGTTGCGATGACTCGGTGCAGGCTTGGCTTGCCGACCGGCCCCGACTGATCCGCCGGGCCCGTGGTTATGCGCCCAGCCCCATCCCGTTGCCGGACGGATTGAATGGCTCGGTACTGGCGTTGGGGGCAGATCTGAAAAACAGCATCTGTCTTGCCGGTGACGGAAAAGCCATCTTGTCGGCCCATAACGGCGATCTGAGCAGCCCGGCCTGCGTCGATGCCCTGCTGCAGGAGTGCGACCGCCTACCAACCCTGCTTGGCCTGGCCCCCCAGGCTGTCGCCGTCGATCTGCATCCCGATTATGCATCCAGTCGTCTGGGGGCCCGGCTGGCGCAAAAACGCGGGCTGCCGCTGGTTCGGGTACAACATCATCATGCCCATCTGGTGTCTTGCCTGGTGGAGAACGGGCAGCCGCCCGATGAGCCGGTACTGGGCATCGTGCTGGACGGTCTGGGTTTTGGCGGTGATGGCGGCGTCTGGGGCGGGGAGTTTCTGCTGGCCGATTATTCGGGTTATCAAAGGCTGGCGCGACTGTGGCCTTTCCCCTTGCTGGGAAATGACAAGGCCAACCGCCAGCCATGGCGCAACCTGCTGGCCCAGCTGGCGCAGGCCAGACAGCTGTCGTGTCGGTCTGCACTGGTTGCCACTCAGCCGGGCCAGGCCTGGCTGATGCACGCCGAGGCCGACGTATTGTTGAACATGGCCGACCGTTTCCCGCTGACCTCATCGGCGGGACGGTTGTTCGATGCCGCCGCGGCGCTGCTGGGCGTGGCGCCGCCAGAACTCAGCTTTGAAGGCGAGGCGGCCATGAAGCTGGAAGCGCTGGCACTGAGGGCTCGGGCAAACGCCTGTTATGAGCTTGGGCTGAGCCGCGAAGGTGAACTCTGGCAACTGGATGCGGCGCCGCTGTGGCCGGTGATGATCGCAGCCCTGCTGGCGGGGCAGGATAAAGCGGTGCTGGCGGCCAATTTTCACCTAAGTTTAGTGAGGGGGCTGTGCCACATGGTGCGGCGGTTGCGTCGGCAGAAGGGCGTGACCTTCGGCGCCGTGGCGCTGAGCGGCGGCGTGATGCAAAACCACCTTGTGCTGCAACCCTTGATGGAAGAACTGGACGCCATGGGGCTGACCGTGCTGACCCAGAGCCGGGCACCCGGCAACGACGGCGGTATCGCCCTGGGTCAGGCCGCCATTGCACTGGCGCAATGGCAGCAAGTCGGATGACCTACAAGTCGCCGGTCTCGTAGGGTCGAATTTATTCGACCAATGGCGTTCTCCGTCATTCTCTGTTTGGCTATGAATGCACACAAGTCTATGGTTTGTTGTTGTGTACCAGAAAGGCCGCAGGGTTGTCTCCCCGACACGCTTCGAGCACATCCCTGTGACGGTCGGCCATCTGCGCCAGGGATGGCGCGGTTGAGCCCCCAGGGAAGGGTTTACGGCGTGTAGGCGGAGCAGTGCCCTTTGTCCGATTCTAGCTGTCGGCATCAGCCCTGAGGAAGGAGTAGCTTATGTGTTTGGGGATACCGGCCAGAATCGTCGCCATTGTGGATGCCGACGCCGGGCTGGCGCTGGCAGATACCGCCGGGGTGCGCCGCCAGATCAATATCGGTCTGCTGGTCGCCGAGGGTGGCGATTCCTCGGCGCTGGTGGAGCAATGGGTGCTGCTGCATGTGGGCTTTGCCATGACGGTGATCGACCAGGCCGAAGCCAGCCGTTCCCTGGCCCTGCTGGCACAAATAGACTCGCTGGCGCAAATGGAAGAAGGAGGCGAGCCATGAGTCTGACCCATGACTTTCGTGATGCCGGCCGGGTCAAAACCCTGCTGGCGGCCATTACCGCTGCGGCCGAGCCGGTGGCGGCACGCCTCGGGCGGCCCTTGCAGATCATGGAGGTGTGCGGCGGTCATACCCATGCCATTTTTCGCTTCGGGCTGAACCAGTTACTGCCTTCCTCCATCGAATTCATCCACGGCCCCGGCTGCCCGGTTTGCGTGCTGCCGGTAGAGGCGATTGATCAGGCGGTCAGTCTGGCGCGGCGAGAAGACGTGATTCTGGCCAGCTTCGGCGATCCGCTGCGGGTACCCGGCACGCGAGGCAGCCTGCTGCAGGCCAAAGCCGACGGGGCCGAGGTACGGGTGCTTTATTCTCCGTTCGATGCCCTGGCGCTGGCCCGAGCCAACCCTAACAAGCTGGTGGTGTTTTTCGCCATCGGTTTCGACACCACCATGCCCGGTACCGCCTATTCCCTGCTGGCCGCCGAGCGGGCGGGGCTCACCAACCTGCGCTTTCTCTGCCATCACATTCGGCTGATGCCGACCCTGACCGCGCTGCTGGAAGCCGATGATATTCGGCTCGACGGTTTTGTGGGGCCGGGGCATGTCAGCATGGTGATTGGCAGCCGGGTTTATGAACCCATCGCCAGCCAGTACCACAAGCCGTTGGTGATCGCCGGTTTCGAGCCGGTGGACTTTTTGCAGGCGTTGTATCAACTGGTGCTGCAACTGGCCGAGGGGCGCTGTGCCATCGAAAACGCCTATGCCCGGGTGGTGGCACTAGACGGTAACCCGAGTGCGCTCAAGGTGATTGCCGAGGCCTTCGAGCAGGGCATCGACAGCCACTGGCGGGGGCTCGGTCAGGTGCCCGGCTCTGGCGTGCGGGTGCGGGCGCCATATCGGCATCTGGATGCGGCCGAACTTCTGGCATCAACACCTCACATAAAAACGACGGCCGAACCCGCCTGGTGCAATGCCGTGCTCACCGGTCGAATAAAACCGCATCAATGCCCCTTGTTTCGTCGCCACTGCACGCCACAAAATCCGGTCGGTGCCCTCATGGTTTCCAGCGAAGGGGCCTGTGCCGCCTATTATCAGTACCGACCCGAGGAGCTGAGGTGAGCCGCAAAGAGCAAACCATTACCCTGGCCCACGGTGCCGGCGGCGGGGCCATGCATGCCCTGATTGACGAGCTTTTTCTCACCGCCTTCGGTGATGGTCCCCTGTTGCAGAAGGAGGATCAGGCCCGGCTACCGCTGGCAGACTTGCTCGCCCGGGGGGATCGACTGGCGCTGACCACCGACAGCTTTGTGGTCAGCCCATTGGAGTTTCCCGGTGGCGACATCGGCAAGCTGGCGGTGTGCGGCACCCTCAACGATCTCGCCGTGGGCGGCGCCATGCCCCTCTATCTGAGTGCCGCCTTCATCATTGAAGAAGGGCTGCCATTGGTGCTGCTTGAACGATTGGTCGGCTCCATGGCCGAGGCCGCCCGTGAGGCCGGCGTGAGCATAGTGACCGGCGATACCAAGGTGGTGGAGCGGGGCATGGCCGACAAGCTGTTTATCAACACCACCGGCGTGGGGGTGATACCGGCGGGGCTGAGTCTTTCCATCGGCTCGGCCCGGCCCGGCGACCAGGTGCTGGTGAACGGTCATGTGGGCGATCACGGTGCCGCCGTCATGCTGGCCCGGGAAGATCTGGGACTGGTGGGGGAGCTGGCCAGCGATTGTGCTGGCCTGCATGAGCTGATTCAGCCGGTGCTGGCGCAGTGCTCGGGGGTGCGCTGCCTGCGCGACGCAACCCGGGGTGGCCTGGGCGGCGTGCTGAGCGAAATCGCCGGGGCGTCGGAAGTTGGTATCCGGCTGATTGAGCGCGAGCTGCCGATCCGGCCCCAGACGCTGGCCCTGTGCGAACTGCTGGGCCTGGAGCCGCTGTTTCTCGCCAACGAGGGAATGACCGCCATGGTGATCTGCCCCGAGCAGGCCGAGCAGGCGCTGGCGTTGTGGCGCGGGCACCCCCTGGGCCGGCATGCCCGCATTATCGGCGAGGTGTTAGCTCCCTCGTCACCGGGACGCTTGAGTCTGCTGACCCCTTACGGCGGCGAGCGGTTGCTGGAGGTGCCTCATGGCCTGCAACTGCCGCGGATCTGCTGAATATGCATGAGCTGTCGGTGGTCCGGGCCCTGCTGACTCAGCTTGAACCCTATGCGCACAGAAAGCTGACTCGCATTCGCATCGAGGTGGGTGGCTTGAGCTGTGTCGATGGCGAGCGGCTGCAGTTCTGTTTCGATATGGTGAAGGAAGAGGCCGGGCTGAGTGGTGTGATACTGGACATCGACGCGGTGCCGGCACAGGCAGAGTGCCGCGATTGCGGCCGGCACTTTGCCCCGAGTGGCCCGGGGGACGCCTGCCCCTGTGGCAGCTATGATTATATTCTGACCTCGGGACGGCAACTGCTGTTGACGGAAATAGGATTCGAATGATGTGTGGACATTGTGGGTGTTCCAGCGAGAAAGCCCGGCTGTCGGAGCCGGGAGTCGAGGCGCATAGTCATCTGCATCAGGATGGTGACAGCTTGCACCTGCAGCAGGCGTTGCTGGCCGGTAACGATGAACTGGCGTTGCACAACCGGCAGTGGCTGACGGAAAATCGCATCACCTGTATCAACCTGATGGGCACGCCGGGTGCCGGCAAGACCCAATTGCTGGAGGCGACCTTCAAAGGGGCCGACACCGGCTGGCCACCGATGGCTGTACTGGAAGGCGATCAGCAAACCCAGAATGATGCCCGCCGCATTCAGGCTTGCGGCGGTCGGGCGGTGCAGATCAACACCGGCACCGGCTGTCATCTGGATGCCCAGATGATACAGGCGGGCCTGACCAGCCTGGCACCGCTGCCCGGATCTCTGGTGCTGGTCGAAAACGTGGGTAATCTGGTGTGCCCGGCGTTGTTCGATCTGGGTGAGCAGCACCGGGTGGCCATGATGGCGGTGACCGATGGCGAAGACAAGCCGGAGAAATACCCGCATCTGTTTGCCGGCTGTGAGTTGGTGGTGATCAATAAAATCGATCTGCAGCCTTATCTCAATGTCGATTTGAAAAAGACGAAAGCCTCGTTACGACGGCTGAACCCGCGGGTCGAGATACTGGAGCTGTCGGCCAACACCGGTGAGGGGCTGGATGCCTGGCGCGACTGGCTGCTGACCCGAGCTCACCATGACTAGGCGCTTGTTGGCGCATCGGCATCTGCAGCGGCTGCATCAGGCGCTGGTGCAGGCCGGTTTTGAGGTGATAGGCCCCCAGGTAAAAGACGATGCCATTCTGTTTGCTCCCCTCAACAGTATCGACCAGCTGCCCTGGGGCTGGCAGGAGCAGGCCGACGCCGGTGCCTACCGGTTGCAGCATGATGCCGGCAGTCGGCGCGCCTTTGCCTGGAATACCGGCCCTCAGGGGCTAAAGCCCTGGCTGTTCAAACCCCAACAAACGCTGTGGCGGGCCGACAATACCGATCAGGGTCTGCACTTTCGGGCCGTAGAGCCGCAACCCAGACGACTCGCGGTTATCGGCCTGCGCGGCTGTGATTTGGCGGCGCTGGCCATTCAGGACCGGCATTTTCTCGAGGGGCCTTATGCCGACCCTTTCTATCGGGCCCAGCGCCAACAACTGCTGATTGTGGCGGTTAATTGTGGCCGCAGCGCCAGTACCTGTTTTTGTGTGTCGACCGGTGACGGCCCCGAGGCGAGGTCCGGCTTTGATCTGCTGCTCGATGAACTGGATAACGGCTACCTGCTGCAGATCGGCAGCGAACGGGGCGCGGCCATAGCAGCGCAGCTGCCGTTGCAACACGCCAGCGGCGCACAAGTGTCCGAGGCCAAGGCTTGGCTTGCGGGCGCCCGCCAGCAGCAGCGGGTGATGCCGAGTGAGGCCGAACTGGTGCAACTGGTGGAGCGGCTCGATCATCCGCGCTGGCAGCAGGTGGCCGAGCGTTGCCTGGCCTGCGGCAACTGCACCTCGGTCTGTCCCACCTGCTTTTGTTCGAAACAGGAATCCGAGAGCGATATTCGTGGGCGGCAGGCCGAGCAGGTACAGCGGTGGGATTCCTGCTTCAGCGAGCAGCACAGCTACATTACCGGCAAGGTGGTGCGTGCCGACATTCGCCATCGTTATCGGCAGTGGCTGGTGCACAAGCTGGCCACCTGGCAGCAGCAGTTTGGCCGCAGTGGCTGCGTGGGGTGCGGTCGCTGTATTGCCTGGTGTCCGGTGGCCATCGATCTGGTGGAAGAAGCCCAGGCCCTGCTGGCAGACAAACCACTGGCAGACAAATCGCAGGAGGACGAGCATGGCTGATTTTCTGCCCATGACCGCCACCCTGGCGGCGAAAAAAATGGAGTTGCCGGGGGTTTACACCCTGAGCCTGGCCCTGGACACCCGGGCGCCGTTCGATTTTGATTTTGGCCAGTTCAACATGCTTTATCTGTTTGGCGCCGGTGAAGTGGCCATTTCCATCATGGGCTGGGATCAGGGGCTGTTGCAGCACACCATTCGCGCCGTCGGCCGGGTGACCCGTCCCCTGGTGGAGCTGCAGGTCGGCCAGCAGCTGGGGCTGCGTGGCCCCTTCGGTCAGGGCTGGCCGTTGGCGAAACTGCAGGGGAAGGATCTGGTGTTCATCACCGCCGGGCTGGGCTGCGCGCCGGTGGTGGCCGCCATTCATTATGCGGTTGCCAACCGAGATCAATATGGCCGCATCGTGATACTGCAGGGGGTCAAGCACCATGCGGACCTGCTCTGGCAGGCGCAGTACCGGCGCTGGCAGGCATTGGGCAACTGTCAGGTGCTGCTGGCCGCCAGCGAGGAGCACCGGCATCGGTACCGCTGGCGGCTGGGGCTGGTGACCGAGTTACTGGCGCTGGCCGAGTTCGATCCGGACCATTGCGCTGTGTTGATGTGCGGACCCGAGATCATGATGCTGGCGGCGCTCAAGCAGCTGGCGCAGCAGCAGGTGGGGGATGACGCCGTCTATATGAGCCTGGAGCGCAACTTTCAGTGCGGTCAGGGGCTCTGTGGTCATTGCCAACTCGGCCCGTATTTCGTTTGCAAGGACGGCCCGGTTTTTCATTATCCGCAGGTCAAGTCCTGGCTGGGGCGGGAGGGACTTTGATGGCCGAGCGCAAGCTGACCCTGGCGGTACACAAGCTGACTTCCTGCTCCGGCTGTCAGCTGGCCTTTCTCAATCAGGGGTCGGCGTTGCTGGACCTGCTGGAAGAGGTGGAATTTCTGCATTTCATCGAAGCCGGCATCGAAGGGCCGGAACAAGCCGTGGATGTGGCCTTTGTGGAAGGCAGCATTTCTACCCCGGCAGATCTAAAGCGAGCACGGGCGCTGCGTCGCAACAGCAAGCTGGTGGTCAGCATCGGCGCCTGTGCCACCAGCGGCGGCATACAGGCCTTGCGCAACATGGCCGATGGTCCGGCCTGGAAGGCGGCGGTGTATGCTCATCCCGATTTCATCGCCACCCTGAATACGTCTACCGGTGTGGCCGAACACATCAAGGTGGACTTCGAACTCTGGGGCTGCCCGATTACCGTCGAGCAAATGCGGCATTTTTTGCGCCAGTTGCGACTGGGCGTGCAGCCCAGGCCCGAGGCCGAAAAGCTGTGCATGGAGTGCAAGCGTCGGCTGCAGGTGTGTGTGATGGTGACCCGGGGCGCTCCCTGCCTAGGCCCGGTGGTGCGCACCGGCTGTGGCGCACTTTGCCCGGCCTTCGGTCGCGCCTGCTACGGCTGCTTCGGCCCGTCCGAGCAGCCCAACTGTGACAGCCTGGCCAACCGCTTCGCCGGTCTGGGGCTGATGCCCGATGAGATTGCCCGGCGCTTCGCCGCCATTCACAGCCACAGCGCGCCATTTCGTGCGCAAAGCCTGCGCTGGCAGCGTATTGATGTGCGGGAGCTGGATGAATGAAGAAAAAAGGCAAACGTCGCATTTCCCTCAAGGTGCCCTTCGTCACCCGGCTGGAGGGAGAGGGCTCGCTGGAGCTGAGCGCCCGTGGGAACAGTATCGACAAGCTGCACCTGGCCATTTTCGAGCCGCCCCGGTTGTTCGAGAAGTTTCTGGAAGGGCGTGACTATCGGGAGGTGCCGGATCTCAATGCCCGCATCTGCGGTATCTGCCCCATGGCCTATCAGCTGACTTCCATTCAGGCGATGGAGCAGCTCTTCGATATCACGCTGCCCACGCACCTGGTACAACTCAGAACGCTGATGAACCTGGGCGAGTGGGTGCAGAGCCATGCGCTGCATATTCATTTTTTGGCCGCACCGGACTTTCTTGGTTTCGATCATGCCCTGGCCATGGCCAAACAGCATCCCGAAGTATTGCGGCGGGGCATGCAACTGCAGGAAGCCGGCAATGCCCTGATGGCTTTGCTGGGGGGCCGTTCGGTGCATCCGGTGGGGTTACAGGTGGGCGGCTTCGGTCGCCTGCCCGATGTGGAACGTTGGGATGAAGTTCGGAGGCTGGTGGAGCAAGCATTGCCGGCGGCCGAGCAGCTGGTGCACTGGACGGCGGAACTGACGCTGCCCGATTATTCCCATGACTTTACCTGGGTCAGCCTGACCGAGCCGGATAGCTATGCCATCAACGGCGGCCTTATTACCAGTAGCAAGGGGTTGAGCCTGAGTCATGACGAGTATGCCGGTCATTTTGCCGAGCACCAGGAACCCCATTCCACCGCCCTGTATTCGCTGCTCGATGGCAAGGATTATCTGGTGGGCCCGCTGGCCCGTATGAACAACAGCTTTGCGCTGCTGCCAGATGAGGTCAAAAACCTGGCCCGGGAATGCGGACTCGACTTTCCCAGTCGCAACATGTTCACCAGCATTCAGGCCCGGGCGCTGGAAATCTATTGGGCCTTGTTCGAGGCACGTTGGCTGCTGGCCATGGGCTGCCCGACCGGCGAAGCCTGCCTGCCGGTAACGCCGAGGGCCGGTGAGTGCTGTTTTTGCACCGAGGCGCCGCGAGGCCTTATCTACCATCGTTACCGGCTGGACGAGCAGGGCAGGGTGCTGTCGTGCACCATAATACCGCCCACCAGCCAGAACCAGGCGCGCATCGAGCAGGATCTGAAAACCTCGGTGTCGCGCTTTGGCCTGAGCCACAGCGACCGGGAACTCAAGCTGTTTTGCGAGCGGCTGATCCGCAATTACGACCCCTGCATTTCCTGCTCCACCCATTTTCTGCAGTTCAAGATATGGCGCGATTAGCCCTCGTCCAGGCTTCAACCCGGCAGCCACGCCCGTATCTGTTTACAGACCCAGTCCGGGGCATCCAGGGGCAGGTCGTGCCCCGCATCGGGATGGCGGCGCAGGGGCAGTTGCCAGTGCTCGGCAATGGCCTGGCTGCAGCGGGGGCTGACCAGATCGTCACCCAGACTGTTCAGCACCAGAATAGGCACTTGAGGGCGGGTGGATGGCGGACAATAGCGGAGGGCGGCGAGCAACTGGCGCAAGGTATTGCGGCGTGATGGCGGATATTGCCGGGCATAGGCAGCCCATCGGGTCAGAATATCAGCGTCATGGGCAAAAAAACGGCTGGTCAGTTGCAGTATGGCGGCTTCCTGCAGCAGGGGATCCCGCTGCCACAGACACCATTTCAGCAGCGGCCAGTATACTCTCGGTCTCAATCGGTGATAAAAGGGGCTGACGCCCGCCAGGCTGCTGTTGATCAGCACCACGGCGCTCAGCTCGGTCGGGTAACGGCAGGCCCAGTCTAGCGCCACCATACCGCCCAGCGACAAGGCGAGCAGCTTCAGCGGGCCCCGGGCCCGCTCCGCCTGCCATCGTTCTCTTAACCAGTCGGTGATGTCCGGAATACGGCGCGGGCTCGGCCGATGAACTTCACGGCCAAAGCCGGGCAAGTCCACCGGTATCACCCGGTCAGCGGGAAAGCCGTGTTGCAGCCGCGCGGGAAATCCTTCCCAGTGACGCTGCTCGCGCATCAGCCCCCGTAGCAATAGCCAGCCTGTGCTCATTCTTGTTCCCGATAGGCGCGGCTTTGCGCCGCTGTGTTTGCAGCGTGGCATACCTACAGGAAATCATTCAAGTGTAGTCGGAGGGGCTAATAGCCCCGAAGGCAGGTGGCCTTCGGGGTCGGGGCATTACCGGGTCAGGTGCTCGGCATGAAAACGCAGGTGCTGTTCGATGAAGCTGGCGATAAAGTAATAGCTGTGATCAAAGCCTTCCCGCCGGTTCAGTTCGAGCGGGTAACCGCTGTGCTGGGCGGCGGCTTCCAGTGCCTCCGGCTTGAGCTGCTCGGTGAGAAAGTCATCCGCCTCGCCCTGATCCACCAGCGCCGGCACAAACCGGCTGGCTTGGCGCATCAGCAGGCTGGCATCGTAATCGGCCCAGGCGGCGGTGTCTTTGCCCAGGTAAGCCTTGAAGGCTTTCTTGCCCCAGGGGCAATTAACCGGGTTGCCGATAGGGCTGAAGGCCGACACCGAGCGATAACGCTCGGGATTGCGCATAGCCAGCACCAGGGCGCCGTGGCCACCCATGGAATGACCGGCGATGGAGCGCTGCTCGCTGACCGGGAACATGGACTCGACAAGCGCCGGCAGCTCGTTCAGCACATAATCGTACATGCGGTAATGCCGGTTCCAGGGCGCCTGGGTAGCGTTGACATAGAAGCCCGCACCCTTGCCGAGATCGTAGCCGTCGTCATCCGCCACTTCATCGCCGCGGGGGCTGGTGTCCGGCGCAATAATGGCCATGCCGAGTTCGGCGGCGATGCGCTGGGCACCGGCTTTTTGCATGAAATTTTCATCGGTGCAGGTCAGGCCGGACAGCCAGTACAGGGCCGGCACCTTGTCACCGCTGGAAACCTGCGGCGGCAGATAAATGGCAAACCGCATGGTGCAATTCAGTGTTTCAGAATAATGGCTGTACTGTTTGTGCCAGCCATCGAAGCTCTTGTTACAGCTCAGGTTTTCAATACTCATCTGTATCTCCCAGAAAACGGGTGCCATGATGGCAATGGCGATATTATATTCACATTCCGTCTGGTGATAATGGCCGAAGCTGTTAAATAACCTTTACCAGTGAGTAATAGTCGCAGGCCGTTATTTCACCGGTATGGGCACGTCGCTTTTCTTGACGTTTTTATGCTCCATCTTGTCGTTGGCCAGCTCTTTGTCTTCGGCATCGGCGTGCAGCATGCGGTTGCCGTTATTGTGACCGGCCCGAAAGTCCAGGCTGGTGAGCAGGGCGAAGTGATCCGAGCCTTGCAGCTTCAAACGTTGCAGCCGGATCACCCGAAAATGATGGCTGTGGAATAGATGATCCAGCGGCCAGCGGATAAACCAGTGTTCGGCATGGAAGGTATTGAACATGCCTCGTCCTATACGGGGGTCGAGCAGGCCGCTTATCTTTCTGAACAGGCGGGTGGTGGTGGACCAGGCGACATCGTTCAGATCTCCGGTGACCACCACCGGCAAGGTGGCGGCGGCCACACTCCGGGCCACGGCCAGCAGTTCGGCATCACGCTCGGCGGACTCTTCATTCTCGGTCGGGCTGGGCGGTGCGGGGTGAACAAAATGCGCCCGCACCCTGGCGCCGCAAGGCAGCAGGATCCGGGTGTGCATGGAGGGGACATCCGGCTCGACCAGATATTCGATGGTGCTGTTTTCCAGCGGCAGACGCGAATAGACATGCATGCCATACAGGTTATCCAGCGGGCATTTAATGGTGTAGGGATAGTCCGTTTCCAGCGCCTCCAGTTGCTGTTGCCACCAGCTGTCGGACTCCAGTGTCACCAGAATATCGGGCTTGTGTTGTTTGACGAGAGCAATCAGGCAGTCGGCATGGCGATTGCTGGCCAGCACATTGGCGGTGAGGACGGTAAAGGGATGCAGGGCCTTGCCTGCAGGGACGGACTTTACCTCCACCGGGTGCAATCGGGTATAGGGCATTATCCACCAGCAGTGATAAAGCAGGCAGGCGACATTGATGCCGAAGAGCGCTAGGTTGCCTGAATGGGACCACTCCGGCAGCCAGCATGCGAGCAGCAGGGTGAAGAGGATAAGGGTTATCAGTTGCACGCGGGGAAAGTCGAGCCCACGAATCCACCAGATTTCGTAACGCGACATCGGCAACAGCGTCATCGCCGCGTTCATGATGGTGGCCAGCAGAAAAAGGGTAAATGTCATTTACAATGTCACCGTTTGTAAACTCATGGAGTCGGGTTGCTGACAGGGCAATACCACCCTCGCCGACAGCGCTGTGGTCAGGATAAAGGGCTTTGCGGGTGAAACCAATGATCGATACTTGTCGGTGCCGGTTTTGCCTGGTCTTTTTGTCCATGAGTATCGATAATGTTCGAGAATTCAGGATTACTTTTACCATAAAGTAACAATATAATCGGCGTTATCGATGTTTTCGGCGGCAGGCGTAAGGGTGTAGGCATGTTTATCTGGGAAGGGGTGAGTGAGTTTGTGGCGGTGGCCGAGATGGAAAGCTTTACCGGCGCGGCCAAAAGGCTGGGCATTTCTACCGCTCAGGTCAGTCGACAGATCAGCGCCCTGGAAACCCGGCTGTCGACCAAGCTGTTTTATCGCACCACCCGCAAGGTGTCGGTAACCGAAGCCGGACAGATTTATTATCAGCACTGCCGCCAGGTGCTGGACGGGCTGGAAGAGGCCGAACGCACCATCACCAACCTGCAGCTGGCCCCCAAAGGCAAGTTGCGGCTGACGGCGCCGGTGACCTATGGCGAGAAGACCATAGCGCCTTTGGTGAACGACTTCGTGTTGCGCTATCCGGAACTGGAGGTGCAGATGAAACTGACCAACCAGAAGCTGGATTTGGTGGCTGAAGGGTACGATCTGGCAATACGGCTGGGCAAGCTGGAAGACTCCAGCATGATGGCCAGGCGGCTGGCTTCCCGTACCCAGTATGTGTGCGCCTCGCCTCACTATCTGTCGACCTATGGTGTGCCCCATTCGCTGTCGGAGCTGGATCTGCATAACTGTTTGCAGGGCAACCTGGACTACTGGCGTTTTCAGGAGCAGGGCAAGGCGCGCAATGTGCGGGTAAAGGGCAATATTCGCTGCGACAGTGGCTGGGCGCTGCTGGATGCGGCGCTGAAGGGGATCGGCATCGTGCAACTGCCGGACTACTATGTGCAGCCGGCATTGGACTCGGGCCGGTTGATCTCCCTGCTGGAGCATTATCAGGAGCCGGACGACGGCATCTGGGCGCTGTATCCGCATAACCGTCATTTGTCGCCCAAGGTGCGGATGTTGCTGGATTTTTTGAGTGAAGCGCTGGGCTGAACGCTGCTTTTTCGCTTATAAAATGAACGAAAATTGTTCTTTTTTTGTAAGAAAGTTGGGCCTTGTTGCGTCTTTATGAGTAACCGTTAGACAGCGTTGCCGTGACGGAAGGGCATAAGCCCTGTTGATTGATTCAGGTCTTGCTGGCAACGGGGATGATCACAAGGCCATTCACTTAGGCGAGAGGGAAGCATTATGAAAGCCATGATTGCTCTTATGCTGACGGCAGTATTTACCATAGCGATGGTGCCTGCTCAGGCAGCGACAGTATCGGCTAACACGGGCATTATTACCCAAACCTTGTCGATGGGTGATGGGGTAGATAGTCGTCATTGCATGCTGATGAAAAAACGGGGCATGAAAGCCCCCGGTTATTGCAGACCTTAAAGGCTAACAGCCAGGCTGCAGCACACGGGCCGGAATGCGAAAGCATTCCGGCCCGTTTTTGTGGTTATACCAATCCCGCTAAACAAATGATCTATTTCATTTTTGTATAAAAGTCGAACAAAGGGCCCGCTCCGCCGACTCGCCGTAAATACATCCGTGTAGGCTCAGCCGCGCCATCCGTGGCGCGGATGGTCGGCTGAGCAGATCCCTTTGCTCTCCTTGATGCTCCGGCGTTGCCTGTTAGCGCCGTCTACAGACAACTCGATGCTCGAGAAGAGGCAACAGAGATCGACTCCCACGACCGTGAAATGCCATGGCCGGAAAATGCTCCTGCCGTTCCGGCATTCCCGCCCTCCCTGGCGGTCAGACGGCATTTCCCGAGCCCTCAGGGGGCGAGCTTGTCTCGCCGTGACGAACGGTTGCAGCCTGACCGAACATCCAGTGAATGTTCGCAGTAGGCTGCAACGGTGAGTGTCATTTACCAGTGGCGTGTCGTGGGAGGCGACTGTGTTGCCTCTGATCCCGGGGTTAAAATGATCAGATGTTTATTCAAATTGGTATTACCCCTTACCCAGCCGCCACCGGTGATAACGGCCCAGCCAGGTCAGTACTCGTTCGGGCGCATGGGCGCGCTTCCATTCTCCGGCCACATACTTGTTGGCTTCCGCCAGGGTGGGGTAGACATGAATGGTGCCCAGTATCTTGTTCAGACCCAGCTTGTGCTTCATGGCCAGCACGTATTCGGCCAGCAGGTCACCCGCATGCTCGCCGACGATGGTCACCCCCAGTATCCGGTCGTTGCCGGGCTCGGTCAGCACCTTGATAAAGCCCTGATCCGAGCCATCGGTAATGGCTCTGTCCAGTTCGTCCAACTCGAACCGCGTCACCTCATAGGCGATGTCCTGCGTTTTGGCTTCCTGTTCGCTCAGGCCCACCCGGGCGACCTCGGGATCGACGAAGGTACACCAGGGCACCACCGAATAATCGATCCGGAAGCGCTTGAAGTGGCCAAACAGGGCGTTCACGCTGGCATACCAGGCCATGTGGGCAGCGGTGTGGGTAAACTGATAGGGGCCGGCCACGTCGCCGGCGGCGTAAATATTGGGATACAGGGTTTCCAGATACTCGTTGGTGGTGACGGTGCGCTCAGTGGGGATACCCAGGGCTTCCAGCCCGTAGCCCTGCAGGCGCGCCTGGCGGCCGAGCGCCAGCAGCAGATCGTCGCACTCCAGTATGAGCTCCCGATCCTGATGCGTGGCGATGACCCGAATGCCAGCGGCGCCTCGCTCTACCCGCAGCGGGCTATGCTCGGTCAGCACCCGCACCCCGTCTTTGCTGAGGGCGTTTTTGACCCATTCGCTGACTTCCGGATCTTCTTTCGGCATCAGGTGCTTGTTGCGTTGCAGCAGGGTGACCTCGGAGCCCAGCCGGGCGAAGGTCTGCGCCAGCTCGCAGCCGATGGGGCCGCCGCCCATGACCAGCAACCGTTTGGGTGGTGTATCCCGCGCGGCCAGGGTGTCCCACAGGGTGTCGCTGGTCAGGTAATCCACCTCATCCAGCCCGGGTATCGGCGGCACGGCTGCACGGGCACCGGCGGCGATGATGATGCTACGGGCGGTCAGCCTCCGGGTTTTGCCATCGGCCGTGGTGCCGTTGGCCAGCGTCACTTCCACCGTCCAGGGATCGAGCAGCTTGCCGTGCCCCTGCAGTACTTCCACCCCCAGCCTGGTATAGCGCTCGACGCTGTCGTGAGGCTCGACCTTCTGAATAATGGCCTGCACCCGCTGCATCACCTGTTTGAAGCTGAACGCCGGTTGGCTGCCGGTCAGGCCGTACTGCTGGGCGTGGCGCATCTGATGGGCCAGCTTGGCGCTGCGGATCAAGGCCTTGCTCGGCACGCAGCCGGTGTTGAGGCAGTCGCCGCCCATCTTGTCGGCTTCAATCAGGGTGACGTTCGCCTTGACCGCCGCCGCTATGTAGGCGCTGACCAGACCGGCGGCCCCGGCGCCGATCACGATGAGGTTGCGGTCGAAATGGCGAGGTTTTTCGAAGTCGCCATAGACCCGGCGGCGCTGTATCAGGCGCAGCACGGCCCGGGCCAGCAGCGGAAGGACGCCGAGCAGGGCGAAGGAGGCCAGCAGGGTCGGCGACAGTATGCCGCTCAGGCTGTTGATGGCGGCCAGCTGGGTACCGGCGTTCACATAAACCAGGGTGCCGGGCAGCATACCGAGCTGGCTCACCCAGTAGAAGGTGCGGGCGGGCAGGGCGGTCAGCCCCATCAGCAGATTGATGACGAAGAACGGAAACACCGGCACCAGCCGCAGGGTAAACAGATAGAAGGCGCCGTCCCGGCCGATGCCCCTGTTGATGGCCTTGAGTCGGTCACCGAAGCGCTGCTGTACCTGATCCCGCAGCAGAAAACGGGACACCAGAAAAGCCAGGGTGGCACCGATGCTCGAGGCAAAGGACACCAACACCAGCCCCTGCCAGATGCCGAAGAAGGCCCCGGCAGCCAGGGTCATGATGGCGGCGCCGGGCAAAGACAGCGCCGCCATCAGCACATAGAGCACGAAAAAGCCGGAAGCCATCAACCAGGGGGACGCGGCCCGTAACTCGGCAATATCAGCCTGTTGTTGTTTCAGGCTTTCAAGCGTGAACCATTCGCCCAGATCGAAGATGAAAAACAGGGCGACCAGCAGTAACAGCAGGGTAAGCAGCAGGGGTTTGCGCATAAAAATGTCCTTTTAGGGCGAGGAGGCGGGGTCTGCGCCGATGATCATGATGAAGGTTATGCACAAAGTCGCAAGGGGGCGGCCCATTATTACAGCGATACTTCTTCCTGAGGACCGAATGGCCCTATGTCCGGAATGAATCAATGACCTTCAAGCAGTACGACATTACAGGTGTGGTGCTGTCGTCATTCCCGCGCCCTCTCACTTGTACCAGGCAAACCAGTAGCCCGGCTGATTACGCCGAGCACCCGCTTCCGGGGCGACTAGACTTCAATCTGAGACAAGCCATCAAGCCGCAGATCCGGGGGACAGATGCCAGGAAGATTGCTTTGGGCCGGTGTGGGCCTGCTTGTCGTGCTGCCCATGGTTGCCCTGCTGGTGATGATCAAGTTGAACCAGTTCGACGCCATGACCACGGCGGGCGAGCAGCAACAGCTGCCACCGGAGCCGGTGAACGTGATGAAGGTGCGCGAAGCACGCTGGCAGCCGAAGGTGGCGGCGGTCGGCTCCGTGGTGGCGGTGCAGGGTGCCCTGCTGCGTATCGAGGCCGAAGGCATAGTGAACAGCATCGGTTTCGAGGCGGGGGCCCGGGTCGAGGCCGGTGATGTCTTGTTGCGGCTCGACGCCGAGCTGGAACAGGCCCAGTTGCGCGAGGCCGAGTCTGCCGCCGCCCTGGCGCGGCTTTCCTTCCGGCGGGCGCAGCAACTGCGCAGGAGCCAGAGTATTTCCCAGAGCGAGCTGGATCAGGTGTCTGCCAACCTGAAGCAGAGCCAGGCCCGGGTCGACTTTTTTCGCGCCCTGATCAACAGAAAAACCCTGCGTGCCCCCTTCGCCGGGCAAGTCGGCATTCGTCAGATAAGTCAGGGTCAGTTTCTCGACAAGGGCAGCGCCGTGGTGTCGTTGCAATCGCTCGACCCCGTCTATGTGGACTTTTCCCTGCCTCAGCAACGGCTGGCCGATCTGCAGCAGGGGCTGGCGGTCACGATCACCTCCGACAGTTACCCCGAACAGGCGTTTGCGGGCAAGGTCTCCGGTTTTAACCCGGAGATAGACGCCGTCACCCGCAGCGTGCGTGCCCAGGCGACCCTGGCCAACCCGGACGGCCGCTTGCGGCCCGGCATGTTTGTGGCGGTGAACATGCAGCTGGCGCGTTCGAACACCGTCTTGCTGATCCCCCAGACGGCGGTGGTGCACGGCCCCTATGGTGATGCGGTTTTCGTGCTGGAAGAGGGAGAGCAGGCGGCGGATGGCGCCTCGTCACTGGTGGTGCAGTCGCGGCCGGTCCGCCTCGGCGTTCGGCGTGGCGACTTCGTGGCGGTCACCGAGGGGCTGGCGGTGGACGAGCGGGTGGTGTCGACCGGCGTATTCAAGTTGCGCCCGGGCATGGTGGTGGTGGTCGACAATAGCCTGGCGCCGGACTTCAAACTCGATCCCCAGCCGGGTAACAGCTGATCATGGTCGCCTTCACCGATATCTTCGTCCGTCGCCCCGTGCTGGCGCTGGTGGTCAGCATCGTGATTGTGATCGCCGGTCTGCAGGCCTGGTGGTCCCTTAGCGTGCGCCAGTATCCCCAAAGCGAGAACGCCTCGGTGATCGTGGCCACCCCCTATATCGGCGCCAGTGCCGAGGTGGTGCGCGGCTTCGTTACCACCGCCATCGAGGGCGCCATCGCCTCCGCCGACGGCATCGATTACGTGGAGTCCAAGAGCCTGCTCGGCCTGTCGCTGGTGACCGCCCGGCTCAAGCTCAACTACGAGCCGACCCGGGCGCTGGCCGACATTACCGCCAAGGTCAATCAGGTGCGCAACGAACTGCCGGCGGAGGCGGAGGTGCCGGCGATCAGCGTGCAGTCGGCAGACTCGGAATTTGCCGCCGCCTATCTCAGCTTTTCGTCCGAACGGTTGTCTCAGAGCGAGATTACCGATTATCTGGTGCGGGTGGTGCAGCCCCGGCTGGCGGCACTGCCGGGAGTGCAGCGGGCCGAGATTTTCGGCGCCCGTACCTTTGCCATGCGGGTCTGGCTCAAGCCGGATCGCATGGCGGCGCTCAATATCAGCCCGTCCCAGGTGAATGCGGCCCTGGCCGCCAACAACTTTCTGTCGGCGGTGGGCAGCACCAAGGGGGCCCAGGTGCAGGTGTATCTGACCGCCAATACCGACCTGCATACCGCCGGGCAGTTCCGCCAGCTGGTGGTGCGCCAACAGGGCGATACCCTGGTGCGATTGCAGGACGTGGCCGAGGTGGAGCTGGGCGCCGAGGACTATGACACCGAGGTCAGCTTCAACGGCCAGACGGCGGTGTTCATGGGGATTTTTCCGCTGCCCAACACCAATACCATAGAGGTGATTCAGGGGGTGCGCGCGGACCTGGACGCTCTGGGCCGGGACTTGCCCGCCGGGCTGAGCGCCCAGATAGGCTATGACGCCTCCGAATATATCGACAACGCCATTCACGAGGTGGTCGGCACCCTGATGGATACCCTGCTTATCGTTATCGTGGTGATCTTTCTGTTTCTCGGCTCCTGGCGCTCTGTGCTGGTGCCGGTGGTGGCCATTCCGGTGTCGCTGGTCGGCGCCATCTTCCTGATGCAGGCCTTCGGCTTCACCCTCAACCTGTTGACCCTGCTGGCCATCGTGTTGTCGGTGGGGCTGGTGGTGGACGATGCCATCGTCGTGGTGGAAAACGTCGAGCGGCACCTGCGCGAGGGGCGCACGCCGGTGGAGGCGGCGCTGATCGGCGCCCGAGAGCTGATTGGCCCCGTCATTGCCATGACCATCACCCTGGCCGCCGTTTATACTCCCATCGGCCTGCAGGGCGGCCTGACCAGCTCGCTGTTTCGCGAGTTTGCCCTCACCCTGGCCGGGGCCGTGACCATTTCCGGCGTGGTGGCGCTGACCCTGTCTCCCATGATGAGTGCCAGTCTGTTGCGCAGCGCCGAGCGGGAAGAGCGCGGCTTTACCGGCTGGATCAACCACAGATTCGACCGCTTTCGTCTGGCCTACGGCCGGGGGCTGGCGCGGGTGCTCACGATACGGCCGGCGGTCTATGTCTTCTGGGCCGTGCTGACCCTGCTGGTGGGGCCCATGTATCTGTTTTCGCCCAAGGAGCTGGCGCCGCTCGAGGATCAGGGGTTCATGTTCGGCATCATCAACAACGCGGCCAACGCCTCGGCAGATCAGAAAATTCATTTCGGGCGGGCGGCGGAGCAGGTGTTTCTGGGCGCACCCGAGCGGGAGCTGACCTTCCAGATTTTGCTGTCGCCCTCGGATCCGTTCTCGGCGGCCCTGGGCATCGGCGGTTTCAGCGGCATGGTGGTCAAGCCCTGGGATCAGCGCAGCCGCTCGATTCGGGAAATCGTGCCCGAGATGCAGGCCGGTCTGTCCGCCATTCCCGGCCTGCAGGTGTTCGCCAGTCAGCCGGCGGCACTGCCCGGGGGCAGTAATTTCCCGGTGGAATTCATTATTTCCTCCACCGACGAGCCGGAGCAGATGCTGGCGTATGCCGAGCAGCTGCAGCTGAAGGCGATGGAAAGCGGAATCTTCTATTTTCCGCCGGTGATCGATCTCAAGATCGATCAGCCCCAGTCGGAAATCGTGCTCGACTACCAGAAGCTGGCCGCCCTCGGGCTGACCCAGCGGCAGGTGGGGGCGGATCTGGGGGCGGCGCTGGGAGGCAACTATGTCAATCGCTTCAACATAGCGGGTCGGGCCTACAAGGTGATCCCCCAGCTGGAGCGGGGCGAGCGGCTCAACCCGGATCAGCTGACCGACATCTATATCGGCGGGCCGGGTGGGCAATTGATCCCGCTCGGCGCCATCGCCACCCTGCGCGACAGCACGGTGCCGCGCTCCCTCAACCGGTTTCAGCAACTCAATGCGGTCAAGCTGTCGGGCATCACGCCCCGGCTGGACGAAGGACTGAGGGTGCTGGAAGACGCGGCGCAAGAGCTGTTGCCGGCGAACTATACCGTCAACTACACCGGCGAGTCGCGCCAGTTGCGTACCGAAGGGGGCAAGTTTTTGCCGGCGCTGGGGCTGGCGATACTGATGATCTTTCTGGTGCTGGCGGTGCAGTTCAATTCCTTTCGCGACCCGCTGGTGATTTTACTGGGCTCGGTGCCGCTGGCCATGTTCGGCGCGCTGATCTTCACCGTGCTGAAAATGCCCAATCCGGACTTGCCTTACTGGACCGACGGCTGGACCACCACCCTGAATATTTACGCCCAGGTCGGGCTGGTGACCCTGGTGGGGCTGATCGCCAAGAACGGCATCCTGATCGTCGAGTTTGCCAACAAGCAGCAGCAGCAGGGCAAAGACAAGCTGGCGGCGATCGAAGAGGCGGCCATGACCCGCTTTCGCCCGGTGCTGATGACCTCGGTCGCTACCGTGGCGGGGCACTTTCCGCTGACCCTGGTGGAGGGGCCGGGGGCGGCGGCGCGTAACTCCATCGGCCTGGTGCTGGTGGGCGGCATGGCCATCGGTACCCTGTTCACCCTGTTCGTGGTGCCCTCACTCTATATGCTGATCGCCCGGCAGCATGGCAAGCCATGAACACGGGGAGCCCATTCGGATTGATATTCGGGCGTCGTATTTGGGATTCACATGAGGATAAACAGTCGATTCTTTGGTGGTATGGGTATAACGTGAAGCTGCCCGTCTTGTTATCGCGATAAAAAGGCGGGTCGATTGGTGTAATAACCGGTACCTGTCTCGCGACTGTATTTACCGGTAAGGCTGATTTATCCCGAGCCTTTCATGGATGATTTTATCTTGAGGAGCATGATCATGCGTCTATGTCATATTCAGTCCGAGACTCACTTTCGTATTACCCCCGTGGCCGCCCTGGTGTCGGCCTCTTTGCTGGCTCTGGCGTTGTCGGGCCCGGTGCAGGCCATTGAGACGGGAGCCAGTGGCAGCCAGCTGATTGCCTTCAGCAAGAAACCCTGCGCCGCCAACCCCTGCGCGGTGAAGAGCCCCTGTGCACCTAATCCCTGCGCCGCCAAGAACCCCTGCGCGGTGAAGAGTCCTTGTGCACCTAATCCCTGCGCCGCCAAGAATCCCTGCGCGGTGAAGAGCCCCTGTGCGGCTAATCCGTGCGCCGCCAAGAACCCCTGCGCGGTGAAGAGCCCTTGTGCACCTAATCCCTGCGCCGCCAAGAATCCCTGCGCGGTGAAGAGCCCTTGTGCGGCTAATCCGTGCTCGGCCAACCCCTGTGCGACCAAGAACCCGTGCGCTGCCAAACCGGCGGCGGTCAATCCCTGTGCCGCCAAGGCCGTGCAGCGCCCGGCCGACTATCAGCCCTATCAGGGCGACAACGCCGAGCTGGTGAGCCTGGGCCAGGCGCTGTTCAATGACACCAGCCTCAGCAGCAACGGTCTTTCTTGCGGCAGCTGCCATCAGGGTCAGCAGATGTATCAGGGCAGTTTTGCCATGGCGTACCCGCATCCGGTGGCGATGGCGCAGAACCAGTTTGGCCTGAGCCAGGTGCATCTGGATGAGATGATCCAGATTTGCATGGTGGCGCCCATGGCGTCTCAGCCTCTGGCCTGGGATTCGAAAGAGCTGGCGGCTCTGGTGGCTTACGTACAAACGGAGCAGACCGGTTTTAATCCCTGTGCCGCCAAGAACCCTTGTGCTGTGAATAACCCCTGTGCGGCGAAGAACCCGTGCGCGGCCAATCCGTGCGCGGTGAAGAACCCGTGCGCGGCCAATCCCTGTGCGGTGAAGAGTCCGTGTGCGGCCAATCCCTGTGCGGTGAAGAACCCGTGTGCGGCCAATCCCTGTGCGGTGAAGAACCCGTGTGCGGCTAATCCTTGTGCGGCGAAGAATCCCTGCGCCGTCAAGTCACAGTAAGGGCGATTATGACTGCACTCACACTCCAACCCTTGCCCGAACTGGTGCCGCCGGTGGCGGCCCGGCTCAGGCCAGCAGACATCAGCCGGATGCGCGAGGCCGGTGCTCGTATTCGGGAATGCTACCGGGTGATGACCAAGGGCGGAGTCAATATCGTCGGAGAAGTGCTCAAGGGGCAGGGGACCTTTTTCGAGATGACCCATTATCCCCTGGACGATGTGTTCGATACAGAGAGCCACAGCCAGTATTACTATCATGCCCATCGTGGTGGCGAGCCGGAGCATGGCCACTTCCATACCTTTTTGCGCGGGGCAGGCATACCTGCTGAGCTGAGTATGCTGGAGTATCCCCGGGCCAGTGCGCCCTGGCCCCGGGGGGACAAGGCCATCGCGCATCTGGTCGCCATTTCCATGGATGCCTGGGGTTACCCTTCAGGCCTGTTCGCCTGCAATCGCTGGGTGACCGATGAAAGCTGGTATCCGGCCGAGGCGGTGATCGCCATGCTGGACCGCTTCGTTATCGATCATGCCAGTCCGTCCTGGCCGGTGAATATCTGGTTGAGCAACATGCTGGTGTTGTTCCGGCCCCATATCGAGGCGCTGCTGGTACACCGGGATGCGGTGATCGAACATTGGCAGGCACGGCATCCCGATCAGGACATCTTCGAGCATCGAGCGCTGGAAATCACCGGTCAGCTGGCGATGTCGGTGGATGACTGGCTGGCCGAGCTGGAGGCGGTGTCGGGCTAAAGAGACGTGAAAGGCTTTACCCATCAAAATCGTTCAGACGACTGACCAGTTGATAAGGAGATCTGCATGGCCGACTTTCCCATGTCCATACTCATCGTAATGCTTGCGGGCGTGGGCCTGCTGAGCCTGTTGCTCGCGCCGCGGGTGCGTACCGCAGAAGGATTTTTCTCCGGGCGAGACGAGCAGGGCGCCCAGCCCGGCCTGCTGACCCTGACCTTTTCCCAGGTCACCACCTGGATATTCGCCCGCTCGCTGCTCAATGCCGCCATTTTAGGGTACTTCTATGGTATCGCCGGCGCCCTGGCCTATACCGCCTATTACGGCTCTTTTCTTACCGGCTGGCTGATTGTGGACCGGCTGCGTTATCAATACGGTGTGCATAATATTCAGACGTTTCTGGTGGCCCGTTTCGGCCGGGTGGGCAGCAGTTGCTTTAATCTGCTGATATCAACACGGCTGCTGACCGAGGTATTTGCCAATCTGCTGGTGGTGGGCATGGTATTCGGGGTGGCGGGCTCCGGCGCCTACACCGGGGCCATTCTGGCGGTGTCGGCGCTGACGCTGCTGTATTCCATGACCGGCGGTCTGCGCGCCTCGCTGCGTACCGATGTGCTGCAGATGGGGCTGCTGATCGTGCTCATCGTGCTGCTGTTCGCTATGGCGCTGCTGCATCCGCTGTTCGACTGGTCAAGCGTGCTGGCCAGCAGCCCCGAATGGAATAGCCCGGGCTGGATATTGCTGGTGGTGGCGCTGTTGCAGGTGTTGAGTTACCCGTTGCACGATCCTGTAATGATGGACAGAGGCTTTATCGCCGACCGGGACACTACCAGACGCAGCTTTCTGCATGCCTTTTGGTTATCGGCGCTGCTGATCATGGCCTTCGGCCTGCTCGGGGTGTTTGCCGGCCTGCAGGGCGGAGAAGACAAAGACGTGCTGCTCACCCTGCAGCGATTGCTCGGCACTCCGGCCATGCTGGTGCTGGGGTTGGCGCTGGTCATTTCTGCCGCCTCCACCCTGGACTCGACCCTGTCCAGCGCATCCAAGCTGCTGGTGGTGGACATGGGGCTGGGACGACCTTCTGCCGGCAGCGGCCGGCTGGCCATGGCGCTGTTTGCCCTGGGTGGCCTGATACTGGTGTTTGTCGGCAGCAAAGACTTGTTTGATGCGGTCGCGGTCAGCGGCACCGCATCATTGGCGCTGACCCCGGTGATATTGTTCAGTATCTTCGCCGGGCGGGAGGTGGCGCGTTGGAGCTTCGTGACCAACTTTGCCGTGGCCCTGGCCGGTGCCGGGCTGTATTTCCTCGAAAAAGGCGGCCGGCTCGATCTGATAGGCCCGCTGTTCGGCGTGGAGCACAGCTACGGCAAGCTGCTGGTGATCACGGTGGGCATACTGCTCTCTGGCATGGTGCTGTTTGCCCTGGGACTCAAATCCAGGGCAGTGGAGCAAGAGTCGGGCACATAAAAACCAAGATCAACAAGGGTCGAATGAATTCGACCCTTGTTGATCTTGGTTCTGGTTTTGTTTAAGCCGTCGACCTGATGAACATCAGGATCTTGTTGGTAAGCGGCATGGTTAACCCAGCGCCTTGATCCCCGAGCGGGCAAACTCGATAAGCGCCTGATGATAATCCGATGCGATCACATCGTGCACAATGGCGGGATCCACTTCGAGGTAGTCATGCACCAGCGCATTTCTGAGCCCGATTACTTTGCGCCAGGGGGTGCTTTTGTCAATAACCCCTTTTTCAACCAGCCGGTTGAAGGCGGTAAGCGCCTCATTACTGGCCATGCCGGTTTCTTTTTTGGCCCAGTGCTTGGCCAGACCAATGCATGATTCTATGAGCACTTGCAGGGTTCTCTCTGCCGCTCTTTGTTCAAAACGGCTCCAGGGGGCTTGTTGCAATCGTTGCTGCAGCTCGGTCAAATCCAGTTCACACTGATCGACGTGTTCTTTTTGTGCATTCAGGTAGGCATTTGGCCCGGTGTTAACCATGTTGTTCTCCGACTTTGTGGGCATGAACGTAATCCAGCTCCCACATGGAATAAATACGCTGCTCTGCCTGCATTCGGTGAGAAGGGGATAGATCCAGTAACAGCTTGCCCTGGCTCAGCACACTCCAGCCAAGGGGAACGGGAGCAATGGCCAGGTCCACCACACTGATGGTGCCTTCCTGCATGGCAAGCTGATGCTGCCAGTCTATTGCTACTTCTTCCGGCCTTAGCCGGCGAGACAATGCATCTGGCTCCCAGTAGGTAAAGACCACCGCCAGATCGTAGTCGCTACCGGCATGATAATCCCCTCTTGCCCGGGAGCCATACAGCCAAAGAGCAGCAATATCTGAGCGTTGGCGCGCCAGTTCTATAATGTTCGCCAGTTGCTCCATGTGTACTCCTGTGGGTTGGCAATCTGAGAATAAGACGTTAAACCATAGCTTCCTGTCCATGGCAACTTTAACACCTTTCTTTCATAATCCGGATGGGTCGGAAGCTGCCGGAGCAGACGGTGCCGAATCATCAGGCACAACACCGCTTGCAGATTCGCGCCGGCTAAAGCGGCGCCTACAGCCCAACCCAGACATCGGGGTGCTTTTGTAGCCGGCGCTTTAGCTGCCGGAGCAGACGGTGCCGAATCATCAGGCATAACACCGCTTGCAGATTCGCGCCGGTTAAAGCGGCGCCTTGTAGCCCAACCCAGACATCGGGGTGCTTTTGTAGCCGGCGCTTTAGCTGCCGGAGCAGATGATGCCGAGTTTGCAGCATCATTGAGCCGCTACAGAAACGGCTAAACTGACAGTCACCACTCACGTCTGAGTCACCACCATGTCTTACAATGATGCCTTGGCCGGCCGATGTTCTTTGCCCGGGCATATCTACCACCTCACCGTTTGTACCCGTTACCGGCAACCATTCTTTTCCGACTGGCAGATTGGTCGTTTGGTTGTACGGGAGTTGCAACATGTGCAGGCGTATCTGGACGTACAGTCTCTGGCATGGGTGTTGATGCCTGATCATCTGCATTGGCTGATACAACTTAACGAAACAACCACGCTGGCGCGCACTTTGCACGTGTTCAAAGGGCGATCGGCGAAAACCGCCAATCACTATCTCGGCCGTACCGGTGGACTATGGCAGAAAGGCTTTCACGATCATGCCATCAGGCAAGATGAAAACC
This sequence comes from Oceanisphaera sediminis, assembly GCF_039539745.1. Classification (NCBI taxonomy): domain Bacteria; kingdom Pseudomonadati; phylum Pseudomonadota; class Gammaproteobacteria; order Aeromonadales; family Aeromonadaceae; genus Oceanisphaera; species Oceanisphaera sediminis. The sequence continues at coordinate 18,830 of NZ_BAABDS010000032.1, read as the reverse complement.
TGCAACAGGTGGCCAGGTATATCGTGGCCAATCCGATAAGAGCAGGGCTGGTACGGCGGGTGGGCGATTACCCGTTATGGGATGCGGTTTGGTTGTAGCACGACACCGTGTTTTTGTAGCCGGCGCTTTAGCTACCGGAGCAGACGACATCGATGCTGCAGACACAGCACCGCTTGCAAATTAGCGTAGCTAAAGCTGGCTTACGAGCCATCTGCATGTTTATACAAACCTACAGCTATTCTTCAAAATGAAAATACGCAATAAATTGCTCAAAAATAAAAACCAAACTACATTTTGAGTGTATTTTTGCTCAATTTAAGCTATTCATGTTATTGTTGAGCAATAATTTTCTCATGGTAGTGTGATGAATCCTATCGATCTGACTGTTCAGATCTTCCATCAGGGAGCCTGGCATGATGCGGCCGAGCTGACCCTTAAACAGCCACAACTGGGCAGAGGTGGATCGGTGCGGTTGGGGTACGAGTTTGACTATGCCCTGCAATGGCTACAAAGGGATGATGAGCATGCCTGCAGTCTGGTTTTGCCTATTGAGCTGATGATACCCCACGACTCGCCCACCTGGTTTGGCTTTCTTGACGACATCATGCCCGCCGGTGCGGCCCGCCGCTATTGGGTTAATCAGCTGGGGCTTGGTAACACGTCACCCGATAAACAAGACACAGAGTTGCTGTGCAGGGGCACCATAGCGCCGGTTGGCAACTTGCGCATTAAAGAATCACTGCCCGAATTACCTGTCGGCAGCGGCCTTAAACAACGACGTTTTCCCATGGCAGAAGTGGTAGAGCGCAACACCGACTTTCTGGAATATGCTCAGCAAATGGGGGTAGCCAGCGGTGGCGCCACCGGTGCCGGTGGCGAGGCCCCCAAATTGTTGCTCCGCTGCTCAGACCGCAACCAAGTCTGGATAGACACCTTTCAGGATGATCTGCACACCCCGGATACCCATTATCTGGTCAAGTTTCCTCGTAATAATCGCACTGCCATCGACTGCGATATTCTGCGGGCCGAATATCACTACTATCAGGAACTGCATAGCCTGGGCATCAGCACCATCAGCACTCAAGGCATGCGGCTGATAGAGGGCGATCGTTTTCCCTCGCTTTGGTTGCCCCGCTTTGATGTGGCAATGGTAAAAGGCCAGCTAACCCGTTACGGGCTGGAGTCTGTTTATTCGGTGCTGAATAAGGCGCCGGGTAGCTACCTGAACCACGAAGAAACATTACGGCAGCTGATTCGCTTGCTGGAACAACAATACCGGGTAACGGAACAGGGAGAGGCGTTTAATCGGCAAGGGTTTGTTATTGAGTGGGCCAAGCGGGATCTGCTGAATGTGGTGTTTGGCAACTCGGACAATCATGGTCGCAATACCGCCTTACTGAAAAAGCCGGACGGTATCTGGCTATCGCCCATCTATGATTTTGCGCCCATGAAAGCGGATCCGGAAACGGTGCCGCGCACCACTACTTGGGGCAGTCCGCTGGAAGAAGGAGGGAGTTACAACTGGCAGGCTATTGCCGAGCGTCTGGCGGATGTGGTGGATCCGGCACAGTTGCTGGCCGAGCTGGGAACGTTGGCCCGGCAACTGAGTGGACTCAAGCAGCGACTTCAGAGAAGAGGCGTACCCGACAGTATTATCCGCATGCCGGTAATGGGGCTTGATTATCTGGACGAAAAATTGAACAGTTGGAAGCTGCCATGAACAAGCCGAGCTCCAGTGAACGAGAAGCCCTGCTAATAGCCTTGCTGACGCGGCTGTTTACCGGCGAGATCACCGAAGGCCAGCTGCTGCGAACCCTCAGAAAAGATCTGCTGAACATGTCGCAAACCGAATACGCAACCTTGGTGGGCGTGAGCCGGCGCACCTTGTCGGACATAGAACGGGACACCGGCAGCCCCTCGCTGGCGGTACTCAATGCCATATTCAAACCGTTTGGCCTCAAGGCCGGCTTGTTGCCACGAAATCCGGCATTGATGAAAAAGTTGCTGGCAGAAAACGGTAAGCCCACCCTGTAGCTGCCGGGCAGACGACACCGATGCTGCAGATATGGCGTTGTTTGTGAGTTTGCGCCGGCTAAAGCGGCGCCTACAGCCCAATCCAAACACCGGCACCGTGTTTTTGTAGCCGGCGCTTTAGCTGCCGGAGCAGACGACACCGATGCTGCAGATATGGCGTTGTTTGTGAGTTTGCGCCGGCTAAAGCGGCGCCTACAGCCCAATCCAGACACCGGAGCCATGTTTTGTAGCTGGCGCTTTAGCTGCCGGAGCAGACGACACCGATGCTGCAGATATGGCGTTGTTTGTGAGTTTGCGCCGACTAAAGCGGCGCCTACAGCCCAATCCAAACACCGGAGCCATGTTTTGTAGCCGGCGCTTTAGCTGCCGGAGCAGACGACACCGATGCTGCAGATATGGCGTTGTTTGCAAATTCGCGCCAGCGAAAGCGGCGCCTTGTACAGCTTGCCAGAGCTTACCCCTTTAACGCTTCCCACAAAAACCGGGCTTTGCGCAGGCGCCGATGGACCCAGCGCAATACGCTGTTGTCCGGCTCTTTGAACTGTGTCCGTTCTTGCGCCAGCCGCCAGGCCATGCGCAATGGTGTGCTATACAGGCCGCTGGGATAATCCACATAAGTCGGGTACCAGGCATAGGTGGCATACACCAGAGCGGCCAAGGGCAGGGCACGACCTCGGCGTGTGACGGGATGCTTGTCTTGGGTCAGCCCCCAACCCGCATAAAACGGCTGGCCCCACACGGTAACCGGCTTGCCACGGATCAGGGCTTCCAGCCCCGTTAGTGACGTTAGTGTATGTACCGCATCACAGGCATCCAGGCAAGCTACAATACCGGCTTGAGTTTCAATCGCATCTACACATTGCTCAAGCACGGCATTGGGCACCTGACCTATACGGTTGCCACTCACCACATCCGGATGGGGCTTGAACACAATAAAAGCCTCGGGATGCTCACGGCGTACCGCCTGCAACAAAGCGGCATTGCCTTTTACAAAGGGGCTGCCCAGCTGAATAGAAGCATCGTCATCCACCTGGCCCGGCACCAATAGAATAGGGCGATCGCCGGCATGCTGGCGCCAGTTTAGTTGGGTATTATTGCCTACATTATATTTGGTGAGCGCCTGCTCTTTAAAATGACTAACCAGCTGCTCACCCAATTGCAGCTCAAGAGCAGAAAACTCATGCCCGACAAGATACTGCTCAATGGCGCTGGAGGTGCGGGGGTCGTAATACATGCCCAGATTATCGACCACCAGTGAGCCCGGCCGGCGCAGATCCGACCCCAGCCCTATCGAACGTAAAAAGCCGTCTTCCATGCGCCACACCGGCAAGGTACTGGCGGCCAGCTCCGCTTCAAATTTGCGGCCCCAGATCAGCACGGCACTGGATCCCTGCCTTCGCAGGGGCGACGGAGGGGGGGGGGGATTCCCGCGCTCCTTCCCGTCATTCCCGCGCAGGCGGGAATCCATACTCTGCGGTTGGTCGAATGAATTCGACCCTACAGGGGGAGAAGAAACCAGGTTCTGGTCATTCCCGCGAAGGCGGGAATCCATACCCCTGTCATTCCCGCGAAGGCGGGAATCCATATTCTGCAGTTGGTCGAATGAATTCGACCCTACGGAACGTGTAGGGTCCATTTCAATGGACCGCTCGTGTGAACCCGACCCGACAGAAGCAGGCAGGACATCGACGAACTTCACTTCTCTGGCATAGCGGCTTAAAAACCGGGGCGTAAAGCGTCGCCGCCACAGCGAAAATCCCACCGCATACAGGGTATCCACCATCGGTACCGGGCTGCGCTGCGCCAGAACCAAATCCAGTATATCTTCCAGCTGGCAGCGCTCACCGGTAACCGGGTCCACGTAGCGGCAATAACGCAGATAAGCAGCGGCCAGCAACTGCGGCACGGTGCGTGGCTGACCACGGCGCGGAATACTCACTCTGTCGTCCGTTACCCCCCAGCCCGCATAAAAGGGGGCACCAAAGCAGACCACCGGCTTGCCGGCCAGCAAGGCTTCAAAGCCCAGTTGCGAGGTAACCGTATATACCTTGTCTACCGCCGCCATCAGCGCAAACGGGTTAACCGACTCGGCCAGCAGCAATACATTACTCTCTGTATCATTCTCGGCCGCTTTCGTTAAATAACCCTGCTTCTTGCCCAGCAGCACATCCGGGTGGGTGCGCACAATAATTTGTGCCGTTGGGTTATCTGCCTTAGCGGCAGCCAGCATATCGGCAAAGCTCTGCTCGTCGCCTAACCCTAACCGCACAGATTGATCGCCTTTGGTTTGATCAATCACCAACACCTTAGGTCGCGAAGAGTCCAGCCGTTCAGCAATGGCTGTCGGCAACCTGTTATCCGCATAGTGGTTGTATTTGGTAATGCCTTCATTAACCAGCGTGGCTTGCAGCAACTCAGCACGCTGTTGCCAGTCGTTATTCCACCAGCTGATGTTATCCAGCATTTGTTCTAGCTGACTAGGGCGAGTGGCGTCGTAATACACACCCACTTGATCCACAATCAGCGACAGGCGGGTAGAACCACTGGCCGGATGACCGATATAACCAATAAAGCCGTCTTCCAGCTGCCAGAAGGGAAGGGCACGCTTGGCTGCCAACGCACGAGCGCGTTCGGTGTTGGGTTTTATGCCCCAGCCGACCACAGCCGCTAACTCGGGGGTTGCCTGCTTGCCAAGATAATGAGGAGATAGAAACGTATTCAGCACCTGGCGCTGGCGCCAGATACCGCGTGAGGTGGTAAGCAGCATAAAAGATATAAAGCCCTGTAATTTTTGTAGCCGGCGCTTCAGCTGCCGGATCAGACGGTGCCAATGCTTCAGACGCCACGCTGTTTGCAAACTCGCGCCAGCTGAAGCGGCGCCTACACCTAGCCAAACGTCGAGGTTATGAATTGAGTGCTGTGGCTGACATTTAGCCAGGCAGTTCGGTATTGGCAAACAGTAGCGCTTTTTTATCTTTTTCCGAAAGCACGGGCGGGCAGGGCACCGGCCAGTCTATGGCAAGTGTGGGATCATCCCACCTAATGCTACGCTCGTGCTCGGGGGCGTAATAATCGGTTGTTTTGTATAAAAACTCGGCTATCTCGGAGATCACCACAAAACCATGGGCGAAGCCTTCGGGGATCCACACCTGACGCTTGTTCTCGGCCGATAAAAATATACCTTCCCACTGACCAAATGTAGGGGAGTTGGGGCGAATATCTACCGCCACATCAAACACTTCCCCCTGGGTACATCGCACCAGTTTTCCTTGGGGCTGTGTAACTTGGTAATGCAGGCCACGTAGTACACCCCTGGCTGAGCGGGAATGATTATCCTGAATAAATTTAACCGGTCTGCCGACAGCCAACTCGAATTGTCGTTCGTTGAAGCTTTCAAAAAAGAAGCCGCGTTCGTCACCAAACACTCTGGGCTCGATAATCAAAACGTCGGGAATGTTGGTTTTAATGATATTCATGCTTTAAACCCAGGTTGGATAAGGCGTAGTAAATACTGGCCATACGCGTTTTTAGCGAGAGGAGCGGCTAGTTGGCGCACCTGATTGTCATTAATAAAGCTTTTTCGGTAGGCAATTTCTTCAGGGCAGGCGACTTTCAGCCCCTGCCGGTGCTCTATGGTTTGAATAAAATTGCTGGCCTCGTTCAGGCTTTCGTGAGTGCCTGTGTCCAGCCAGGCATACCCCCGGCCCATGATTGATACAGACAGTGTTTCTTGCTCCAGGTAGTGCCGATTAATATCGGTAATTTCCAACTCGCCGCGAGCGGAAGGTTGCAATCCTTTTGCTATATTCACTACTTGGTTATCGTAAAAATACAGGCCGGTAATGGCATAATTACTTTTCGGCTCAGTCGGTTTTTCTTCCAGTGACAGTGCCTGACCTTGTTCATTGAATTCCACCACGCCGTAACGTTCAGGATCCTGCACATGATAGGCGAACACAGTCGCGCCTTCTGCCTGAGCACTGGCCTGCATTAGTTCCGCCTGAAGATTGTGACCGTAAAAAATATTGTCACCCAGCACCAGCGCACAATTATCCTGACCAATAAAGTCTTCACCAATCAAAAATGCCTGTGCCAAACCATCGGGACTTTCTTGCACGGCATATTGCAGGTTAAGACCCCACTGACTGCCGTTTCCCAGTAGCTGCTCAAAACGCGGCGTATCTTGTGGGGTACTGATGATCAGAATATCGCGAATACCCGCCAGCATAAGCGTGCACAGCGGGTAGTAGATCATGGGTTTGTCATACACCGGCAGCAGTTGTTTACTTACGGCCATGGTTACCGGATACAGCCGAGTGCCGGATCCACCGGCGAGGATAATCCCCTTTCGAGTGCTCATTATGATTTTTTATCCAATAGTTCGTTCAGCATGCGGGTGACACCTATTTGCCAAGGGGGAAGCGTAAGCTGAAAAGCAGTAGTAAATGACTGAGTGTTCAGGCGGGAGTTAGTGGGGCGCTGAGCCGGAGCAGGCCAGTCATGACTGGACATGGCCTTGAGTTGCTCCAGCTTGAGTGGTTCACCTAACGAGAGGGCATGATCAAAGACAAAGGCGGCATAGTGGTGCCAGCTGGTTTCACCCGTGGCGGTTAGGTGATACAGGCCTGCCAGTTCTGGCTTGGCGAGCGCCATGCGCAATGCCTGAGCCGAACAGTCTGCAATGAGCTCTGCACCTGTGGGGGCGCCAATCTGATCACTCACTACCGCCAGTTCCTGCCGTTCCCGCGCCAGGCGCAACATGGTGCCGGCAAAGTTATTGCCGCGTACCGAATATACCCAACTGGTGCGAAAAATAAGGTGGCGAGAGCAATACATCGTAATGGCCTGTTCGCCGGCCAGCTTGGTTTTGCCATAGATATTGAGTGGGTCGGGCGTATCGGTTTCCTGCCATGGGCGAGTGCCTTTACCGTTAAACACATAATCGGTGGAATAATGCACCAGCCAGGCCCCCAACGCCTCGGCCTCTTTTGCCAGCACGGCCACACTGGCCGCATTAATCTGGTAGGCCAGCTCTGGCTCTCGTTCGGCTTTGTCTACGGCGGTATAAGCGGCAGCGTTCACAATCACATCAGGCTTGAGTTTGCGCAGGGTGCGTGCCAGTTCATCCGGGCGACTTAAATCTCCACAATACTCGGTGCTGTGCCGATCCAGTGCCGTTATTTGCCCCAATGGCGCCAACGCCCGTTGTAGCTCCCAGCCTACCTGACCATTTTTACCCAGTAACACAATATGCATGTTTGAACTCTTTTCTTAAGGCTTACCGCGCTGTTTCACATTACTTACCCAATCTTCATTGATCAGGTACCACTCTACGGTTTTACGAATGCCGGACTCAAAGGTTTCTTGCGGCGCCCAGCCCAATTCGCGCTCAATTTTGGCAGCATCTATTGCATAGCGAACATCATGACCGGGGCGATCTTCCACATGGGTGATCAGAGAGGCGTAGGGTGAAAATGGTGAAGGTGCCAGTTTGTCTAAAATACTGCAAATGGCATTCACCACTTCCAGATTAGTCTTTTCGTTATGGCCGCCAATGTTATAGGTTTCACCTGGTTCACCACGGGTGACCACTTCATATAAAGCGCGGGCATGATCTTCTACATATAGCCAGTCACGAATTTGATCGCCCTTGCCGTAGATGGGCAGGGGCTTGCCTTCCAGCGCGTTCAAAATCACCAGCGGGATCAACTTCTCGGGGAAGTGATAAGGCCCGTAATTGTTGGAACAGTTAGTAATGATCGAGGGCAGGCCGTAGGTACGGTGCCAGGCTCTGACCAGATGATCACTGGAGGCCTTTGAGGCAGAGTAGGGTGAACTTGGGGCATAAGGCGTGGCCTCGGTAAACAGGTTATCGGTGCCGTGCAAATCGCCATACACTTCGTCGGTAGAAATGTGATGAAAACGAAACGCCGCTTTGCGTTCAGCATTCAGCTCATTCCAATATGCGCGTGCCGCTTCCAGCAAGGTATAAGTGCCCACAATATTGGTATTGATGAACTCCGCCGGGCCGGAAATGGATCTGTCTACATGGCTTTCCGCCGCCAGATGCATCACCGCATCGGGTTGATGTTCGACAAACAAAGTATCCAGTCCGGCACGGTCACAAATATCAAGGTGAGCAAAATGATAATGAGGCGAATTCGCGACCGTGGCCAATGATTCCAGATTGCCTGCATAAGTGAGCTTGTCCAGGTTTACTACCGTATCTGATGTGTGCTGAATAATATGGCGGATCACTGCCGAGCCAATAAAACCGGCTCCGCCAGTAATCAAAATTTTACGCATTATTGCATCTCTTATTGTTGAAATCTTTAACCTAAGTTTTCAGTTTCGTGCTGTTGTAGGGGCCATTTTTTTATAAGGTGTATTCGACCGATTTTAGAACAGCACACTGGGTTTGGTCGAATGAATTCGACCCTACGCATGGCTTATCTTTTTTGCGTTTTCTCTTATCATTTCCCGAGTTGAGTCATCTTTACTTAAGCGCAAAATAGCATCTACCCACACTTGTTGCTTCATAGGTAACAGCAGGCCGTTATGCTCATGGCGCACCAGGGGGCGATAAACCGGGTGATCTGCATAAATGCCTACGGCACCGGCCTGGGTAATATCAAAAAACTTGGTGGGGGCGCGGGCGGCGTTAAAGCCATTATCCAATAGCGGCGCCAGGCCAATGGTGCGACCCGGGCGGGCCAGTAAGGCCTGGTAGGCTGGCCATTTCATGGGGTGCAGTACATGCACCCGGGGCAAGGCCGCAAACCTGTTGCGTACTTTGCTATTGCCAATTAGCTCAACACTTAAGGTGGGCTCCTGGCTTAACACCTGTTCAAACACCGGATAGAGCCACTCAAACTCAGACTTGTGCGACGCAGAACCATGATAAAACAGGGTTTTTTGCACACTCAAGCCCGAGCCCAAACCAGAGTAGGGTGACTGCGGTTGCAGGACGGTAGGCTGCCAGCCGGCGTATTTTTCTGCCAGCCAGGGAGTAGACACCCACAGCTGTGCGCCCATTTTTTTAAACCAGGCCTGGTGCTGCCAGGCCTGCCGGTACAGCTTCCAGCGGTAGCGCAGCGGCAGGCCGGCATGAGCGCGTAAATCGAACAGGTCGTCGTCCATAAAAAACACCACCTGGCCCAGTTGCGAGCGATGTTTTTCCGCCCATAGCCGCCAGGCCGGGGTGACATAGCGCACAAATACCACTCTGGCCAATGGCCCGGTTAACAAGGGTGCAGGTGCATCAAGCCCGGCAACGATAATGCGTTCACTCTTTGCCACAAGGCATGGCCGCACAAAAAAATCGCTGGAAGGATTGGCGCCCTGTTCCACTATCAGGGCCCTGGGCTGCTGGCTTACCACGGCCAGCTTACCCGGGGGATCTTGCCCAGCTTGAAATTAGGTTGCGAATAATTCAGGTTGGGATTATAAAAGGGATCGCGTTCAATGATGTGCCCCCAGCGGCTGCGCATATATTTCGCTTCACGTTTGGCCCTGGCCTGTTTCTCCGGTGAATCATCTTTGCCGCGAGAAACGGACTCATGGTGATACAGCTCTGCGTAAGGGGTATAAATCACCCGTTGTCCGGCTTCTCTTACCCGCAGGCAATAATCCACATCATTAAAAGCCACGGTCAGGTTGGTTTCATCCAGGCCGCCCAATTGCTGATATAGCTGTTTATGGGTTACAAAACAGGCAGCTGTTACCGCAGACAAATCCTGAGCCAGCACAGCCCTGTGCATATAGCCTGGGTCGTCTGCCTCCAGAATGCCGTGCAAATGGGTAGCGCAGCCGCCGGGGCCCAGCACGTCTCCGGCATGTTGCACCCGGCCATCACTGAAGTACAGCCGGGTACCCACCACACCAACACCAGATTGCAGCAGGCGAGAGACCATTTCTTCCAGCCAGTCGGGGCTGATCACTTCGGTATCGTTATTCAGCAGGCAAATAACTTCACCGTTCGCCTGTTTCACCGCAAAGTTATTGATGGCAGAAAAGTTAAAGGGTTGATCGTAGCGCAGCACCTTTACCCGGGCATCCTGATCTAGCTGCCGAAGATAGGCCAGAGCCGCCGGCTCACTGCTCTGGTTATCCACAATAAGCAGTTCGTAGTCCGGCCAGGTGGTTTTTTGCAACAGGCTTTCTACACAGGTTTTCAGGTAACTCAATGCATCCCGGGTGGGTACCACAATAGACACCTTGGGCAGATTGGCAGGCAGTTGATAACGCACTCGCTGATGGGCCCCCTGTGGCTCTACCCTTGCCGCTATATTACGCCGGCGCAAGTGCTGTTCCAGTGCTTGTTGGCTGGCGGTTACGGCGCATTGAGGCCCGTAATGACACAGCACCGCGGGAATATGGCTTATCGCCTCCGGGCCGGTCAGTGCCGCTGCATCCAGCACCAGCTGATAGGCACAATCAAAACCGGTTTCTTGGACAACCTGGCTAAACAGATCGGCCCGCAGCGCAAAAGCAGAACCCACATAGCCGGAAGTGCGGGCCAGCTCTTCAGACCAATCCGGTTTGAACTGAGGATTCACCCGTTTACCGTCAACCAGGTAATCGTGATCCGAATAAATAAAGGCCGTGTTCGAATTCCTGGTTTCCGTGGCCATCCAAGCCAGGGCCCAGGGCGCTAGCCGAGTGCCCGCCTGCATCATGAATACCCATTGGGGTTGATATGAGCAGGGCAAACCAGCGTGTGCGGCGAGGCTATCGTCACTGATTAATTCAGCCTGATCCTGCAGTATTTCTGCCCACTGGGGCAAAGCGTTTGCAGAGGTCAGCACCCATGGCCGGAAAGGGATTTCCAGTTGGGCGTGCAGGGAGGTCAGTGACTCCAAAACAGGTTCTGCCGAGTCAAGGCTCCGGGCATCGATAACCACTTCGACCATCATGCTCTTTAATCCGAGCCGTTTGACGGTACGCTTCAGGCGCAGGCTATCCGCCGAGGTGAATTGCTCGGACTGGGCAACCCATTCGGGGTAAGAAGGAGAGGCGGTATAGTAGCGACTTTTACCGACCAAGGCGTAAGACGGATAAGGCTTGAACAGCATGCCTCCCGTAGTCAGACCTAAAAGGCGGCGTTGTGATTTTGAAGCAAGGGTGTAAGTGTTGTACAGCCTTCGCCACATCAAATAGCGGCTGGTGAAAGGATTGATGGATTCAATCCGCACCGAGTCTGCACCTGTCACCGAGCCGATACTCTTTACCTCCAGCCAAGTATCAGTAACCTGTTTTGGCAATCGAACCAGCTCATACAGTTTGCCTTTAAGCGCCACCGGCAGGTTAAACGACAGCGTTTCCCCTTGCTTGCTTTCAGTAACCAGAACGGCTTCCAGCTCCGGCTCATCATATTCCAGCTGGCCACTTACCAGCACCCAACCAGGGCCAATGGCAGAGCCAATATCAAGCTGGAGATGCTGCAGTTGTGTTTTAACCGTCAAGGCCGGTAATCGCGTCATGTTAACCCCGTAGCCGTTTTATACCTTGCACCAATTGCGTGCCCAGGCTGGCGGCTCTGGGTTGCGAAATGTCAATGCGCGCCAGCGGAATGCGGGCATCATTGATCACCAGCCCTAATTCAAAGCCGCTTTCCAACCATCCAGCAGGCAGGTCAAAGGAAAAGCCACAGGGATGAGCCTGCCAAAAATCGGGAGAGGCCTCCGCGCTGCCAAAAACGGCATCCAGCACATCTGCTCTTACCTTGTTTGGTGAAAAATACACTTCGCCCTCCGGCCCGGTAGCGTAAAGGCGGTAGCTGGTTTGCAGATAATCTTTGGTAACCGCCCAGCCGGCAATGCGGACGGTTTTTGCGCCGGCGCACCATTCTCCGCTACCGGGAGAATCCAGATGCCACTGAATGAGAGGTTTAAGCTCTTTTTTCAGTTGTTTGGTAACCTGAACACCTTGGTAGTCAAGGGCAGACTGCTCCTTTTTCAAGTGAGCTTCATACTGCCTGGCCTTGCTTGAGGTAGTCTGTGATTTAGTCAGAGGGCTGTTATTATCCCACGATACCTCAACCGGAAAATAACCGAGAGATTGCAGAGCATCTTTTATCTGTTGGCGGAACTCTTCCGGCACATAAGAGTCGAGCACAAAGTCCTGAAAGCCAGCAAGGCTTGACCACAAAGCCACCATTTCATCTGCTAAGCCCTGAGACATGACATTTTGAGTAACTTTATCTATGCAGGTACTACGATATGTTTCCTGGACTAGTTTATGTAACTTTGTGGTTACTTCATGCTGCCCTGTGGATATTCTCCGGTAAACTAGATCACCAGATATTATTGGTAAATCTTTCCTGTTACCAAAACCTCTGCGGGCGATGGTTGACTTGCCTGAGCCCGGGTTTTGCATCAATAGCCAAGCATACGGTTGTAACTTGCGAATATGCACAACATAGCGCGGCAGAGGATCTCCGTCTTGCATCACACTGTGGCCGATTATCTTCCAGGCATAGTCTTTCAGCACATGGCCTAATTTAATGCGGGTAGGGAAATAGCGTTCGTCTATGGCGCGCTTTACCTTAACCCAGTCATTTTTCTGGCCTGGCGCCATGCTGATCTCCAGTACCAGCAGGCCATCATCCGCCAGTAATCCCATCAGTCGATGGATAAGCTCGGTCTGATCCTCGGCATAATGCAGGGCAGAAAGCAGGGTAATAACGTCAAAGGGCCCCTCCGGCAGGGCATCCCACGACTGGTTGATAAATTCCACATCCGGAAAGCGGGCCGAGGCCTTGCCGATGGCCTGGGCAGACTTGTCCATGCCCACAATACGGGTGGCACCATCAAACAGGGCATAGCCACAAAAAAAACCTTCATTACAGCCAACATCAAGAAAGCGCTTGCCAGTAAGCGAAGGCAGGCGTAATGCTGCCAGTTTTTGCAAGGACGCTGAACCACCCTTAACACCAGGGAACGACTGATATTGCATGTGTATTTCTCTTGGTTAAAAATTATTGCCCAAACGGGCTTTAAACAAAGCTTCCATTACCTGTTGCATCACAACAGGGCTGTATAATTCTTGTGCACGGGCCTTACCTGCGAGTCCCATACTTATGCGCATGGCTTTATCGCTTGCCAACAGAGTGGCATATTCCGCGACTTGTTTTACATCGCCCATGGGGATTAAAAAGCCGCATTTACCATGCACCACCAGCTCCGGCAAGGCGCCCCAGTCATAACAGATAACGGGGCGACTGGCGGCCATGGCTTCCAGCACGCTACGGCCGAACGATTCCTGAAAATGCGACAGGTTGACCAATACATCCAGCTGGCCAATGGCCTCTTGCGGTGAAGGCAGATATCCGGCAAAACGCAGATTAGCGGGAGGAGCCTGCTCGATGAACAGAGCCCGAGTATGCTCGTTTTCCGGGCCAATCAGCACACAATCTACGGTAACGCCCTGCTCATGCAGCAGCGCCGCAAGCCGAACAAAATCGTGCAGGCCTTTTTTGGGCAGATTACTGCTGATCATCCCCAGTTGCAGACGAGCACAACGGGGCAGGGGGAGATCAAATCTGGCGGATTCAATGATGTTGGGAATGATACACACCCGCTCGGGAGCATTGAGGTAATTGGCAACCACTTGTGAATTGGCGATAAAAAAGTCCGAATGCTGCAGCAGGTGCTGTCGTATTTGTTCGGGCTGACACTGCAAGGCCTCACATAAAGGTGCATCATGCTCCGGCAACTCACGTACATGGGTAATACTTGGCACAGAGGTTTCTTTGGCCGCCAGCAGGGGCTCTAAAAGGGTGAGGGTATTGCAATATACCAGGGTGATATTGAACTGCCGAATGAGCTCGGCAAACTGACTAACGGTCTCAGTCTCAACCGTTCGACCGGCTTGCCACCAGTGATAGGGTAAAATCACAACCCGATGGCTGAGCTCCTTTATTTGCTCAACATAGCCGGCAGCGATGGCCGAAGGCAAGGTTACCACCAGGTTAAAGGGCAGGGCAGACAAGGCCTGCAACACATCAATAAAGCTGCGTTCGGCCCCATAGCACTGTTCGGTTACCTGATGGGCGCACAACAGTAATGACGGCCTGCCCGGCTGCCACGTTAACCTCCCCTGGTGAATGGGGAGTGTGTAGCCAACCGCCTGGTCTGTGCTCAGCAAATGCAGCAACGGGTTTTTCCCTTGGGCCCTGGGCTCAGCCCACTGATAGCCAGATCCGCTGAAACCGGGCCCAGGATCGCGACCTTCTTTATATCCGTGGCGCAGGTAATGCAGCCAGGGATCCATGCCGGCGGCAGCCACATCCGGATAGCGGCGCAAGTACCAGGCAGCATCAAACAGCCCGCTTTGTTGCGCCAGCAACGCCAGGTTGTGCGCCTTTTGCTCTTCTGTTCCCCGGCACATGGGGGCAGGGGCGGAAAAGGGGCGCTGGCCAGGGGCTTGGGACAAATACAAATTGCGGGCAGCTGCAGTGTTATGCCACTGCTGTGCCGCCTCGTGATAACGGCGGCGCAGACCATTTTCAAGGTATTGGGTGCGCAGGTGAGAATGGCTTTGCTGCGTGAGCGATTGATCATCAACCCGGCCAAATGCCAGTGGAATACCCGGCATCACTTCGGTGATGGCGGCAGTACCAAACCGTTTGAGAATACGGTAATAATATTCGGTGTCGGCATTGACCGATACTTTGTCCCAAAAGCCCAGTTTGCGCAAAACAACACGGCGAAACATAAGCGACGACACATTACGGTAAACCCAGCTTTCTTCCTGCCGCCATGGCGTAACATTCACCTCCGGGGTACAACGCACCCAATGGCTGACACTTGCCACGGCGCGCTTTGACGCATACAGCCCTGCTGCCTGTCGTTCAATTTTTTGTGGGTGTGACCAGTCATCACCATCATGGATGGTAATGAAATGCCCTTTCGCCACTGCCAGTGCGGTGTTGCGAGCGGCATAGGCCCCTTGGTTTGTTGAATGGCGCAGCAGTGAGATGCGGGGGTCTTGTGCGGACAGGTGGGCTACCAGGTTGGCGGAACCATCGGTTGAGGCATCATCCACCACCAGGATCTCCAGATTCTGCCAGCTTTGTTGCTGCAGGCTGCGCAACGCGGTAGCAATGGTAGCCTCGGCGTTATAGCAAGGCATGATCACCGTCACCAGAGGCTGGCGTTGCCACCAATGCCGGCGTTGAACGGCCGGTACGGTGTGTGCGGCAAGATTATCGAGCATGAGTCCGGCATTAGGGTTTTGCAGCTCAACTGGGCACAAGGCATGGGCCTGAAAAAACCGGTTCAGTGTAGTCAGCCGATGGTGTTGGGGCAGCATCAACCGGGCCAGGGCCTGATCTGCCACCTCTGGCCAGTGCGGGTTGGCCAGCCAGCTTGCTGCCTCACTTGTTTTGTTCTGGTGCCAGAGTGCGCTGAACAGCAATAAACAAGGGCCGGCGTGACGGACCACCAGCCGGGCAGCAGGCTCGGAAAAAAAATGCCAAAGCAGGGGCTCTGCCAGAGCATGGTCACCATGGGCAGAGTGCCAGCGGCCCAGTACCCAGCCGGCCACGGCACCTTCCAGCCCCTGTTGCCGGGCCAGGGCTTGCAATGGCTCAAGCGCAGAGGCATGGCCTTGCCATAATTGCTCTTCCAGTGATAACGCAGCTACCGGGCAGGGCAGGCGCTGCTCACTCATGCCGTGGCGAATAAAGTGCTGCCAGGGATCCATACCGGCAGCTGCCACGTCTTTATAGTGGTCAAGATACCAGTTGGCATTAAACAGAGCGCGATAAGCCGGTTCATCAATTGCAGTATTAAATACAGAAATAGTCATTAATAACGCGGCCTGTTCTCGGCCTCGCCAAAGCGCAAATAGTGATATAGCGGGTTAAAGCCTGCAGTGGCTACATCCGGGTTGGCATTCAGATAATCCTGACTGTTGAAATGCGGGCTGGGGTTACGGCCTTCAAAACCACCGCACGTTAAATAATGCAGAGCCGGATCCTGACTGAATGTTTTGTCGGCAGCCACATCCGGATACTCCTTAAGATACCATTCGGTATTGAACAGCGGTGAGCCGGCAAGCTCGGCTGCCTTGCGCTTGAGCCTTTTTTTCTCTGCTCGCTTTTTAAGCTGGCGATTGAGCGCAGAAGGCTGTTTAGCGGGTTTAACACCTTCATTGGCATCTGTTTGTGCGCTGACGGCCATGCTGGTGTGTTGTTCTGCTTGTGGCTGACTGGCAGTAAGGTGTTTTTCCAATTCTTCTTGCACCACAAACAGTTGCTCAAGCAAGAGGGTATTTTCTTGCTTGAGCTCGGCATAGGCTTTGACTGATTGCAAGGCAGCTGCTTTTTCTTGGGTGAGCGCCTCCAGTTGCTGGCGCAGTGTGGCGAGCTGCTCTTTGTGCGTTGTTTGTGCCTGATTCAGCTGCTCTCTGGCTTGGCCCAGAGTTTTCTCCTGCTTCGCTTTTTGTGCGTTGTGCTCTAGCAAGCTGGACTCTAACGCTTCCTGAACCCGGTGCAGCTGCTCCAGCAATAAGGCACTTTCTTGCTCAAGTTCAGCTCGGGCACTGGCCGATTGCAGGGCGGCTGCTTTTTCTTGGGTAAGCGCCTCTAGCTGCTTTTTGTGCGTTATTTGTGCCTGATTCAGCTGCTCTCTGGCCTGGATCAGAGTCTTTTCCTGCTCCACTTTTTGCGCGTTGTGCTTCAGGGAATTGGACTCTAACGCTTCCTGAACCTGGTGCAGCTGCTCCAGCAATAAGGTGTTTTCTTGCTCAAGTTCAGCTCGGGCACTGGCCGATTGCAAGGCGGCTTCTTTTTCTTTGATAAGGGTACTTACCTGCTCGCTAAAACACTGATTTTGCTGGTTAGCCTCTTTCAGTTGCTGCTGGGCAAGGCTGCCTGCATGGTGGTCTGCTACCAGTTGGTTAAGCTCACTGGCAGTGGGGGCTGTGGTCGGCGCCGATGACAAGGGCTGCGCCAGTGCGTCAAGTTGTTGAGAGAGTGCAAGCAGCCCAGGAGTGCTGGAGAGCAAGCATTGCCCAAGCAAACGATAAAGGGTAGCTACCGGCTGCACACCGGCCGCTGCCGGCGCTTGCTTTACCGTAAGGTCGGACCAATTCTGGGCGCACAGGGTTTTGAACAGCTGCGGAGCAGCCAGCACATCTGCAAGGTTGAATAACAGAGTCTTGCCACGCTGCTGCTTGCAAAAGCGGATTAACTGAGTGGTATTAAGCTGCCATAACGCCATAGCCTGAGAAGGCTCTATGCCCATGTCAGCCGCATGTTCCAACGCCATGTTTAATGGGGCATACAACACCACAGCGCCGTTGCCGTGCCTAGCCAGTAGCTCAGCCAGTTGCTGCATAGTAGCCTCGGTAGCCAGCTCGGTAGCGGCTGGCTGGCTGCCAGTGCCAAGCTGCTGCAATATGGGTGTTGCCTGCTGCCAGTTACAAAATGCCGCGGCGGCGATAGTCAAATTCATGCGTGCTCCTGCAAATTAATATTTTTATCTTGCGCCCAATGGGGCTTTTTATCAGTCCTGGCCAAAAATATCCCGAGTGTATACTTTGTTGGCAACGTCTTGTAAATCGGTGGTCAGTCGGTTGGCCAAAATAACATCGGCCTGCTGTTTTAAATTAGCCAGACTGGTAACAAGGGGGCAGCCAGCATAGGTTGGCTGGTTCAGTGCTGGCTCATAAATAACGACACTGGTGCCTTTGGCCTTAAGCCGTTTTATAACTCCCAGCATGGCACTGGCACGAAAGTTGTCGGAGCCCGACTTCATCACCAGTCGGTATATACCCACCACCCCGGGCTGGCGTTTAAGCACCGATTCGGCAATAAAATCCTTGCGGGTGCGGTTGGCCTGCACAATGGCGTTGATCAGGTTGTTGGGCACGTTCTGGTAGTTAGCCAGCAGCTGCTTGGTGTCTTTGGGCAGACAATAACCGCCATAGCCAAACGAGGGGTTATTGTAGTGTTGGCCTATACGTGGATCCAGCCCCACACCCTCTATGATCTGGCGGGCATTCAGACCATGACTTTCGGCGTAGGTATCCAGCTCGTTGAAATAGGCCACTCGCATGGCCAGATAGGTATTGGCAAACAGCTTGATGGCTTCGGCCTCCGAGCTGTTTACCAAAAGCACGGGCACGTCATTGGCCAGCGCGCCTTGTTGCAGCAGAGCCGCAAAGTGGTGTGCGGCAGGGCTGGTGCCACCCACCACAATACGGGAAGGATAGAGGTTGTCTTGCAGAGCCTGGCCTTCGCGCAAAAACTCGGGCGAAAACAAAATGCCTTCATAACCCAGTCGCTGGCGCAATTGGGCGGTAAAGCCCACCGGCACGGTGGATTTAATAATAAACACAGCTGTGGGGTTAATGGCGCTGGCCAGCTCAATGACGGCTTCTACCGAACTGGTATCGAAGAAATTGGTCTCCGGATCGTAGTCGGTAGGGGTAGCCACCACAATATAATCGGCTTCGGCAAACGCCTGTTGCGGGCACGTGGTTGCATGCAGGTTAAGCGGCTCTGTGGCCAGGTAGTGACTGATGTCTTCATCCTGCACCGGGCTTTGCCCTTCGGCCAGCTGCGCCACCCGGGAGGGGTTGATGTCGTAAGCCACCACAGAGTGATGGCGGGCCAGCAGCACTGCATTGGCCAAGCCCACATAACCCAGCCCGGCCACGGTAATATTTGTTTTATTCATAGAGGATACTGCTTAATTCCGGATTTTATTCAGGCCTAGGGAGCGTTCTCAATCATGCCAGCCATATCACCGTTGATACGAGGCTGAGCATGGCGGTGTAGTGTTTCT
>NZ_BAABDS010000031.1:0-28603 GCF_039539745.1 Oceanisphaera sediminis | reverse complement strand
TAACAAAAGAGAAAATCTACCATGTCTGCCTATTTTTTTGGGGATCCCTCAGCGCCTTCGCGGGAATGACAAAAGAGAACCTGCAGAAATGACAAGAGCTCAGCAGCCTCACCTGCTCGCCTGAGCCAGCGTTTTCGGGTAATCTGACGCCG
Organism: Oceanisphaera sediminis; assembly: GCF_039539745.1. Classification (NCBI taxonomy): domain Bacteria; kingdom Pseudomonadati; phylum Pseudomonadota; class Gammaproteobacteria; order Aeromonadales; family Aeromonadaceae; genus Oceanisphaera; species Oceanisphaera sediminis. The sequence goes on along the minus strand of NZ_BAABDS010000031.1, from coordinate 28,451 downwards.
TTCAGAAAACCTCTTTATTTTTATATTTTTTAATACCAAGGAACAACGGATTGACGGTTAAACAACGCCAGGTGTTTTATATTCACGGATTTGACCCCCGTGGGGCCGCTCACTATCATCGCCTTTACCGTACCCAGTCGGCTCAACAAGCCTCGGTAAACGGACTTGATATCACCGTATCGCGCCGCCAACGACGCTCGGCGCACTGTCACCACTGGCAGTTGAGTACGTCACAGACGCAAACCGACTACTGCTATCTGGGCTGGGATGACATTATTCGCCGTCACTGGGCCAGGGGTTGGCCCGCCATCTTGGGGGATCTGCTCTGCTTCTTGTGGGCCTATGTCTTCTCGGGCCGTTTCATCAGCTTTGCCCGCGCCTCTGGCAAGCAGCTGCTGGCCGGCTTTTATCCGGCCCTGTACCTAATGCTGAGCCTGGCACTCAGCGCCAGGGCCGCCATTACGCTGTGCGAGCTATTTCCCTGGCAAAAACTGCCTGCATCGGCACAAATCCCCCTGCAGGCAGCACTGATACTGCCGACATTCTGTTTACTGATGCAAGGCTGCAAACGTCTGGGCGACAAGTTGGCGGTGTTCTGGCTGCTGCGTATCTATGCATTTTCGGCCAAGTGGGCCGACAAGCAAATTCCCCAGTTAAACGAACGCACCGAGCGCTTCGCCAACCACATCGTCAAGGCCATACAGGACCCAAACAACGACGAAGTGGTGATCATCGCCCACAGTGTGGGCACCATGATGGTGGTGCCGACCCTGGCCAGAGCCCTGTCCGCCCTGCCCGACGGCCATGCCTTTGCCAACCAGCGAGTGGTGCTCATTACTCTGGGCCACTGCATACCCCTGGTCAGCTTTCAGCCCGGCGCCCATGACTTTAGAGCCGCACTTGAACAACTGGGGCAAGACCCGCGTCTGTTGTGGCTGGACTACACGGCCCCTACCGACGGCGCCTGTTTTCCGCTGCTCGACCCCCTCACTTCCTGCGGCCTGACCCGTGCGCCACACGCCGGCCCCCGGTTGTTGTCGCCGCGCTTTTTTACCCTGTACCACCCGGCCCGTTACAAAACGCTGCGCCGCGCCTGGTATACCATGCATTTTTTATATTTAATGGCCACCGACAAACCCGGCCCATACGACTTCTTCGCCTTTACCGCCGGACCCCGGCCCGTTGCACGCCATATAGAGGAAAACAAAGCCGTAAGCTAAAGCGTGCGTAGGGTCGACTTATTTTAGGTAAGAGTATTCGACCAAAACCATGGCTCGGCCTTAAAACGGTCGAATAAATTCGACCCTACATATGATTCAGCGTATCGCGATGTTTTCTCGCTGACAGCTGCCCGAAGGGCTCATTTTGATATAAAGGAGCAGTCATGACCTGTCCGGTGTTTCCCAAACCCGCGAAGAGCAAAGCCTCGTTGTGGAAGGTGTTTTTCACCAAGCGTCATTCCTGGCTGGATGCCCTGTACGAGCGCAGCTACGGCATGAAAATGGGCGAATTCAAACTACCGGGGCTACGGCTCTATATGGTGAACCAGCCCGAGCTGGTGCGCAAAATCATGGTGCAGGATGTAAATAATTTTCCCAAAAACCGCCTGCTGGGCGAGATCCTCGAGCCGCTGCTGGGCGAAAGTATCTTCACCACCAATGGCGAACAATGGCAAAAACAGCGCAACATGCTGGATCCGGCCTTCAAACACACTCGGGTACAACAGGTTTTCGGGCTGATGCAGGCGGCGGTGTCGGACATGTCGGAGCGGCTAACGCAGCATCAGCCGGGGCAGGATATTGATCCGGAAATGACCTTTGTTACCGCCGACATCATCTTTCGTACCATCATGTCGACCGAGCTGGCGCCCGAGCAGGCACACCGTATTCTGGATGCCTTTACGCACTTTCAGGCCGAATCGCCCAAACTGGCGCTGCTCAAAATGTTTCGCGTTCCCGGTGTTATTCAACGGGGATTGAGCGAGCGAAAACGGCTCAAATCTGCCCAGGAAATACGCGGCACCATAGAAGAGATTGTTCGCCCCCGCTACCAACAGGCCGAGGCCGCCCGCGCCGGCTGCCCGCAAAGCCGGGCGGCGTTGGAGCAGCAACAAGACATACTCTCTTCATTGCTGCAGGCCATAGACGCCGAAACTGGCCAGCCGTTCTCGTTCAGTGAAATAGTGGACCAGATCTCCATGCTGTTTTTGGCCGGGCACGAAACCTCGGCCAGCGCCCTGACCTGGTCGTTATATCTGCTGGCTTTGTATCCGGACATTCAGGAGCAAGCCCACCAGGAGGTGACCGGCGTGCTGGCCGAGCACCCCATGAGTGTGGAAGCGCTGCGCAAGATGATACTGGTGCGGGATATTTTTCGCGAAGCGCTGCGGCTGTATCCGCCGGTGGGCTTTTTATCCCGCGAATGCAGCCATGCCACCGAAATGCGCGACAAAAAAATGCCGGCAGGCTCCTCGGTGATGATCTCGCCCTGGCTGATCCACCGCCATCAGGATTTTTGGGATAACCCTCACGGCTTTGACCCCGGCCGCTTTACCAGCAAAAACCTGAAAACGCCGCTCAGCAAATCCTACCTGCCCTTTGGTGCCGGACCACGGGTGTGTATTGGCGCCGCCTTTGCCCAGCAAGAGGCCAGCCTGATCCTGGCTACCATACTCAGGGATTACCGTTTTACCCTGGCCGACGACTTTGTACCCGAGCCGGTCGGCCGGCTGACCATTCGCTCGCAAAACGGCATGCAACTGATTTTGACCCCAAGAGAAGCAACCATATGAAAGAACGACTCGCCGGTTTTATCCTGATGTGCGCCGTGGTGCCACTGGCCATTATTGGTTACCTGATTATCTGCTACGTCGGTTTTATCGGCCGGGTAGAACGGGGCCGCAGCGGTGTACGCGCCCTGGATCATTTTGTGAATGCCTCGGTCTTAAACGGCTACGCCTGGGAGTCGGTCTCGTCCCACGCCTGGCGCGAACGCGACAACAAGCAATGGGCCAGATTCGTGATCTGGCTGACCAACAAATTCCAGCAGGATCACTGCAAACGCGCCAACAAGCGCGAGCAACCCCTGATTGACCTGATGCTGCAAAAAGGCCTGCACAAGCAAACCATTAAATAACAGCCCTGCTGTAAGCCAAAACCCAGCTGTAAGCCGTAAGCTTTCAGCTTTCAGCTTTAAGTTAAAGACAAACACTATGGCTGTAGAGTCGGTGTTGTATCTGTGTGCCAAGCGTTTTTTGTGGGTTTTCGCCAGCTAAAGCGGCGCCTACAGTATGGTCAGACATCGGGGTTGTGTTTTTGTAGCCGGCGCTTCAGCTGCCGGATCAAACGACGCCGACTCATCAGACATAACGCGGTGCTGCCGCTGACCTTGTACACAATTTTTAATTATTCCGACATACCAATTATGCTACTATGCCGCGCAGAGCGCACCGCCATAAAATAACAACATCAGACACGGATATCTCATGCAATCGGTATTACTACTGCAAGGACCACTCGGGCCTTTTTTTCAGAACTTTTCGCAGTTTTTAATTGATCAGGGAATCCGGGTTCATAAAATCAATTTCAATGGCGGCGACAACTGCTGGCCCTGCAAGGGCAATAATACCCATTACACCGGCACCCTGCCCGAATGGCGCCATTTTCTGGACGGTTATATAACCACCCATTCTATAGATACCGTATTCTGTTATAGCGACTGTCGTGAATATCATGCCGTTGCCCGCCATTTTTGCCTGAACCATAACATCCGCTTTTTTGTGTTTGAAGAAGGCTACCTGCGGCCGCATTACATTACGCTGGAGCAAAATGGCGTAAACGCCCACAGCACCTGGTATGGCAAACTGGCAAGCCAGCTGCCGAACAGCAGCACAACACACCCCAAACACCAGTTTGATATCAAGCCCAATTTCAAGCGCCGCATTTACTACGCCATGCGCTATTACCTTTCTTTGCAACTGGGCAAGCTTCGGTTCAGGCATTATGTTCACCACCGTCACCGCCCCGCCTGGAAAGAAGGCATTGCCTGGTTAAAAGGCTGGTATACCAAATATATTCACAGCGCCCACGACAAAGGCTTGCAACAGCAGCTAATTGATCACCATTCCGGCCATATTCATCTGGTACCTTTGCAGGTGGCGGACGACTTTCAGATTCGAACCCACTCGCCGTTTACCGACGTGGCCGACTCCATTCGGCACATTGTGGCCTCATTTGCAGCCTGCGCGCCTAAAAACGACGTGCTGCTGTTCAAGCATCATCCCATGGACCGGGGTTACACCAACTACACCCAACTGATTAAGCTACAGGCGAAAGAGCTGGGCATTGGTGACCGGGTATTTTACGGCTTTGAATTGTCACTGCCCCACCTTTATCACCACTGCAAGGGGGTGGTTACGGTAAACAGCACCGTTGGGCTGTCTGCCCTGTTTCACCATGTGCCCACCATTACCCTGGGCAAGGCGCTGTATGATATTCCGGGCCTCACCAGTCAATGCCCGCTGGCTACCTTTTGGCGGGCACCACAACCGGTAAATGTAACGTTATTCAAGCAGCTAAGAACATTTTTGCTGCAGCATACCCAATTGAATGGCAGTTTTTACTGCGAGCCGGAAAAAACCTGTATGTACATATGGCAACACTTGCAGCACAAAGCCGTACCGGCCATCAATACCGCCCCTCGGTTTGTACCAGAGCACACCGCAGCCCCTCCACTCCAGGGCCATAACACAAAGAAAAAAGTGGCATAACCGTAACAACGATCCGGCTCGGCCACTTATCATCCACTTAAACGGCCAACTATCGAAATAACAAGGGCGTAATGTTAATATCGCCCGATTTTAAAATTTAACGCCTTGCGATTTGCAACCGCGTTTTACATGGAGCGAGTGAAACCAGCAGATTGGGGGCTGTAACCTAAGGGCGGTAGCGTGCCTTTTTAACAGGTAAATACTGTCTTTAAAGTCAGAAAATCCGTTTTTCTCATCTTTTGCTATTCCCTTGATATCTCTTACAGCTTCATTTTCCATAACGTTACTCGCCCAGACACCGAAAGAGCGCACTATTCCATGCAGTTATCCAGCAAAAATTTACTTCTTCCCCTGGTGGTGCTGAGCATCATTAGCGGCTGTGCCAGCCAGCAACAGGGCACCCATGGCGCGCAACAAGCAATAAACAATAGCGAACTCAACCAATATCTGAGTAGCGCTACCGCCAACGCCGCCGTATTGGCAAGCAGCCCCTGGGGCCCCAAGGTACAGATAATGGCCGGCCAGCCTTACTTTGCCGCCAGCGGCCGCACCTGCCGCAAACTGCAGGTAAGCCAGCCCAACGGCAACACCCAACACCAAATCGCCTGCAAAGCCGACACCGGCAACTGGACCCTCACCCGGCCGGTAACCCAACTGCTGACCCCATAGCCGGGCCTGTAGCTGCCGCTTCAGCTGGCAGTCCCTGCGAAGCAGGGATTTAGAACCAACAGACAACGCCATATCTGCAGAATCGGCGCCGTTTGCCCCGGCAGCTAAAGCGCCGACAACTTGATGCGCACAAACACAACGCAGCCCTCACACCTCACTGTGTTTGTCTTTAACTCAAAGCTGACGGCTTATAGCTTACAGCTGCTTTTAAGATTCCGAGAACAAGTCATGTCCTTAAAAAAACTCGCCCTCCCTTTCGGCTTACTCGCAATGTTAGCGGGCCAGGGCCCGACCCAGGCACAGCTGATTGGCACCAGCGCCGGTGATCTGCCGGCCGAACAAAACAGCCGCTTCAACGAACCTTCCGCCGCCGATGCCGCCAGCCAAAATACCAACGCCAACTGGCAAAGTGGCCGCTACGGCCCGGTAGACGGCCAGCCAACCAGCACCAGTGAACTGCCCAGCTTTGGCAGCCACTTGTTCTCTGGCGGTTTTAGAGGCGTGCGCGCCGACGGCCTGAACCCGGACTACGTGATCACCCCCGGCGACCAGGTGACCCTGCGGGTATGGGGCGCAATAGACATAGACCGCGTATTGCCGGTAGACGCCCAGGGCAATATATTTATCCCCGGCGTGGGCCCCATCAAGGTGCAAGGCATAAAACACGGCCAGCTGGATGCTCGCGTGCGCAGCGCCGTTAACTCCATTTATTCCAACAACGTGCAGGTATACACCAACCTGCAGGGCGTGCAGCCGGTATCTGTATTCGTTACCGGTTACGTGCAAAGCCCGGGCCGTTTTGCCGGCACCCCGAACGACTCGCTATTGTATTTTCTGGATCAGGCCGGCGGCATAGACGACGCCACCGGCAGCTATCGCCAGATAAAAGTGATCCGCAACGGTCGCCCCCTGGCCACCGCCGATTTGTACGACTTTTTAATAGACGGCACCCTGCCCCGGCCGCAATTCAAAGACGGCGACACCATAGTGGTGGCCGAACGTGGCCCCACCGTGACCGTGGAAGGTGATGTAGCCCGCCCCTACCGCTACGAGCTGACACCCGGCGCCATGACCGGCCGCGACATACAACAACTGGCTCGGTTAAAATCCAACGTTACCCATGTACTGCTGCGCGGCGCCCGCAATGCCGGCCCCATCTCACGTTATGTGGCACTCAACGAATTCAGTCAACAAACACTTAACAGCGGCGATCAGGTGGTATTCAGCAGCGACATGCGCGACAACACCATAGTGGTGCAGCTGGAGGGTAGCTATTACGGCCCCTCCCGCTTTGCCCTGCCGCGTGACGCTCGCCTGCATGAACTGCTGAACGCCATTGTCGTGCCCCAGAATATGACCGACACCAGCAGCATTTCGCTCAAACGCGTCAGCGTGGCCGAGCGGCAGCAACAAGCACTGGATGAAAGCCTGGCTCGGCTGGAAACCACCTACCTCGGCGCCTCGTCCTCCACCGCCGAAGAAGCGCAAATTCGCGTGCGCGAAGCCGAGTTGATCAGCCAGTTCATCGAACGCGCCCGCCAGGTCGAGCCCAACGGCCGCCTGGTGCTGGCCAACAACGGCACCATCAGTGATATTCGCCTGCAAGACGGCGACGTGATCACCATTCCCGAAAAGTCCGACTCCCTGTTGATCAGCGGCGAAGTACTGGTGCCCCAGTCGGTGGTGTTCAACGCCGACCGCAGCGCTAAAGACTACATAGAAGGCGCCGGTGGCTTTACCGACCAGGCCAACACCAGCCGCATTTTGGTGGTACGCCAGAATGGCGAAGTGCGTGATGCAGACGACGTCACCCTGCACCCGGGTGACGAAATTCTGGTGCTGCCCCAGGCACCGACCAAAAACCTGCAACTGGCCGGTACCATTACCCAGATCCTTTACCAGATTGCCATTGCCGCCAAAGTGGCTGTAGACCTGTAATGAGCACAATGCCAACACGTACACCCTGGCAGGTAACACGCAGCGTATGGTTTGCCATGTTCATGCGCGAGGCCGTATCGCGCACCATGGCCGACCGGTTGGGCTGGTTCTGGATGATCTTCGAGCCCATGTCGGTTATTGGCATTATGGTGTTAATTCGCGCTCAGCTCAGGGGCAGCAATCAGCTCATCATGAATGCCGATTTCATCCCCTGGATGATAACCGGCATGATGGGCTTTTTTTTAGTCCGCGAAGGCCTAACCCGCAGCCAGGGAGCCATTAGTTCTGCCCAGGCCTTGTTTGCCTACCGCCAGGTGCAACCGGTAGATACGGTGCTGGTACGCACCTATCTGGACGGCATGCTGCGTACTGTTGTGTTTGTGCTGTTTGTAATAGGCGGCCTGGGGCTGGGGCTGAATATATTCCCCGATAACGCCATTTCTGCGCTGCTGGGCTGGGCTTCACTATGGGCACTGGGGCTGGGCTTTGCCCTGGTTACGTCTGTGGGTGCCAAGCTCATCCCCGAAACCGGAAAAATCATCAATATGCTGAGCCTGCCGTTGATGATCATAAGCGGTGCCATTCTGCCGCTTAACAGCCTGCCCCACAGCATTCTTGAATATTTAATGCTTAATCCTATAGCGCACGGTCTGGAGCTGTTACGTGCCGGTTTTTTTGAGCACTACCACACAGTGCCTGGTACCAGCGCCCTGTATTTATGGGGGTGGATTCTGGGGCTGAATGCCCTGGGGCTGCTGATGCACCTGCGCTACAAAGAGCGGTTAAAAGCAAAATGATCAAAATCAGTAATCTATACAAACGCTACAACAACCGCGATGGCCGCGAGGCGCCCTGGGTACTGAAAGGTATTGACCTCACCATTCCCAAAAACGTCAGCGTGGGCCTGCTGGGCCGTAACGGCGCCGGCAAAAGCACCCTGCTACGGCTGATTGCGGGCATGGACAATCCGGAACGTGGCAGAGTAGAGCGCCACTGCCGGGTATCCTGGCCCATTGGTCTTTCCGGCGGTTTTCAAAGCTCCATGACCGGCCGGCAAAACGTAAAGTTTGTTGCCCGGGTGCATGGAGCCAGCCCTAACGTACAGCGCATTATCGATTCTGTGGAAGACTTTGCCGAGCTGGGCGCAGCATTTGACCGGCCGATAAAAACCTATTCGTCCGGCATGCGATCCCGCCTGAACTTTGGCCTTTCACTGGCCTTTGATTTTGATGTGTACCTATCTGACGAAGCCACCGCCGTAGGCGACCGAGCCTTCAAAGAGAAAGCCGCCAAGGCGTTTAAAGACAAGGTAAATCAGTCCAGCCTGATTATGGTGTCTCACTCAGAGGGCATACTCAAAGACCTGTGTCAGGCCGGCATTTACCTCAAAGGTGGCCACGCCACCTGGTATGACGACATCAACGACGCCATAGCCGCCTACCACGAAGAAACGAGCCCGAAGGGCTAAGCCCTTCGGGAGCTGTACGTCACACGCTGTACGCCGTACGTTAAAACAGACACCGACCTCTGTAGCCTTGCGCTTTAGCTGCAAGTTCTGCGAAGCAGGAGGGTTAAATTCTTTTTACGTATAGCGTACGGCGTATAACGTACCGCTATCTTTAGTTTCGTAGGGTCGAATTCATTCGACCGCTTTAGGCTTAAAGCTGACAGCGTAAAGCCGCCTTTTCGCCTTTAACTTACAGCTGACTGAGCGGCGCAGAATATCGCAGCTTTGGCTCTTACCATTGAATAATCACTTTTCGCTCTTTCTCAGCTTAATTTTTCCGTGGGTTCCGTGGATTCCGTGGCAAAAATGATTTTGGATTTTGATATTTTTATAGCTGTTCGCTTAAGGCTGACAGCTCTATTTTTCATGAATAGTTGATAATTATGAACCGCTTTATTAAAAAACAACCCCATTGGGCGCTCGCCCTTGCCGCCATTATTGCCGTCAGTTTCTACTGGTTTGCCTGGGCGGCGGATCGCTATGTATCCCGCGCTACCGTGGTGCTGGAAAGCCCGCAAATTGCCGCCCCCGAGTTCAATTTTTCCAGCCTGCTCAAAGGGGCAGGCAGCCACAGCGATCTGCTGCTGCTGCGCGAACACCTGCTTTCAACCGACATGCTCAATAAAGTACAGGCCAGGTTGCCCTTTCGCGAGCACTACAGCCAGAACGGCGACCCGCTCTCCCGCCTGTGGAATGCCGAAACACCTATAGAAGAACTGCACAAATACTATAAAAAGCGCGTGTCGGTAACGCTGGACGAATACGCCGGTGTGCTCAACATAGAAGTGCAGGCCTTTACCCCCGAATTTTCCCACAACCTGGCCCAACTACTGCTGAACGCAGGCGAAGACCATATGAACGCCATGGGCCAGCGCCTGGCAGAAGAGCAGGTAAAGTTTCTGGAGCAACAAACAGAGCGGCTGGGAGCACGGCTGGATGAAGCCCGCGGCAACTTGCTGGCATTTCAGAACGCGCATGGCCTTATCTCTCCCATTCACACAGTAGAAAGCCTCAACCAGGTGGTGGGTACGCTGGAAGGTGAACTGGCGCGCATGCAAGCTCGTTACACCGCGGCCCAGAGCTACCAAAGCGGTCGTTCGGCAGAGCTGGTGCAGATAAAGAGCGAAATCAACGCCCTGCAACAGCAAATTGGCAAAGAGCAAAACCGGCTGGCCAAAGCAACCGGCAATGCCCTCAACCAAATCTCTGCCGGTTATCAGGCACTGGAGCTTAAAGCCCAGTTTGCCCAGCAAACCTATTCCAGCGCCCTAGCAGCGCTCGAAAACACCCGTATAGAAGCCGCCCGCAAGCTCAAACAGGTAAGCGTGCTGCAAAGCCCGCTGCTGCCCGAATACGCCACTCAACCTAACCGGCTTTACAATGCCAGCGTGTTTGCCATCATCACCCTGTTTCTGGCCTTTATCGCCAATATGATGATGATGATTGTGCGTGATCACAGAGACTAACGTGGCAAACACTCACACTACTTTCACACGCTGAACAAGCAAACCACATTCATCTGGCTGCCAAAAGGATAATAAATGAACACACCTTCTCTTCACACTCTGGTGCATATTGGTGCCGGCAGCGGCAGCCAGTTGTCTCATTATGCAGAACTCAACCCTGCCAGAATCATTCTGATCGAGCCCCTGCCCGGCCTGGCTAAAGCACTACGCCAAGCTACGGCCAACATGCCCAACACCGAAGTATGGGAGCTGGCTATCAGCGCGGCAGCCAATGGCCAGCCGGCAAAGCTGACGGAATATAACCTGACCAACGCAAGCAGTCTGCACAATGCAACTGGCTTGCTGGAACTCTATCCGGGTATAAAAGTTGTGCAGCAACATCAGGTGCAAACCATTACCCCTGCAGCACTTATAGAGCGCCTGCAACTGCCTACCGAGCAGCAGCACCAGCTAGTTGTAGAAGCCAATGGCGAAGAAACCGCAATTTTACAATCTTTGGCAGAGCAGCAGTTATTAACTCTATTTAGCAGCATAGAACTAACCTTGCCGACTACTGCCTTATATAACGGTACATATAATCCTCAAGCGCTACAGAAACTGCTAGCTGCCCTTTTTTTTGAGTTAACAGCAGAAAACATCGACGACCCTGATACTTCGATATATTGCTGGCAACTTAATCCCTTAAAACTGCAAATAGCGGAGCTTAGCCAACATAACAACAACCTAAAACAGCAACTCATGAACAGTCAGGCAACTTCTGCTGAGCAACGAAAAGCCGCCAAGGCACAGCAAACCGAGCATAGAGCCGAAAAAGAGAAACTAAACGCGAACTTAGCAGAACAACACACTGCCAACGCCAGCCTAACCAAACAGTTGGCACAAGTTCAGGCTCAATATAAAAACCAAACCCAACAGCTCCAACAAAGCCGACAGCAACTCGCTGCAGTGCAAGAGCAATGTGCACAACAACAGCAAACCTTTGAAACACTGCAAGCCGAACATAAAATAGAACAAGAGCAACTTAAAGCTCAGTTGGCAGAGCAGAGTAAAAGTCTTGAACAAATAACTAAACAGCTAGCATTGGCACAAACTCAGCATAAAGAAGAAGCTGAACAACACCAACAAAGCCAGCAGCAGTTAACAAAAATGCAAGAGCAAGCCGCTCATACACAACAAACGCTTGCCAGTACCAAAGGTGAACTATCAAACACCACTGCTAGGCTGCTAAGCACCGAAGAAGAACTTAGCAAATATAAAAGCTACTTTGCCAACCGTAAACAACAGCACGAAGCCGCTGAACAGCGCATTACAGAGCTAAATCAAACTTTGGCAGAAACCACCGCTCAGCTGACTAGCCTGCGAGAGCAACTGCAAAGCCAGCAAAACAGCCACAGCAAGCTCACGGCACTTGAACAAAAAATGGAGCAACTGTTTGCCACCCAGGCCGAACAACTGGTGCGCAACACCAATGCCCTTGGCCAGCATGTAACCAAAATACATGCCAGCAGCAGCCGCCAATGGCAAGCAACCCTGGCCGTGCAACACAGCCTGCAGCATGGCGAACTGCCGCTGCAATTTGGTGAAGCCAGCATAAGCCCGGAGCTTGGCCAACATCTGGTAAGCCAGGTGCAGCGTAACAACTACGACCTGATCATCGAGTTTGGCAGTGGCACTTCAACCCTGCTATTAGCCAAGACCTTACTTAATAAAACCTTAACTAATAAAAGACTGAGCCAAGCTGCTAATCAACGAGTGCTCACTCACCATCAACAGAGCGAACCTAGCCAATTAAGTGAGTATGTCTCACCGGCAGATGCCGACTTACCAAAACGGGTGATCAGCTTCGAACACAACAAGCGTTATTACCAACAAGCGAAGCAACAGTTAGCGCAAGAAAACGTAGACCAACTCGTTGACCTTCAGCACGCGCCGCTTGTCGATTACCAAATAGCCGATGCTCTACAACAGAGCAATAGCGTACTGTTTTATGACTGCAACGATACACTCAAACAATTGGCTCAATTATTCAATGGTCGAGACGCACATATATTAGTGCTAGTTGATGGTCCATCTGCTGATCAAGAGCAGCCATTAGCACGCTACCCTGCGCTGCCTTGTGTGCTGAATCATTTATCGGCGCATCGGTTAGATGTGGTGCTAGACGATTTTCACCGCGAAGGCGAACAAGTCATAGCAGAGCAATGGCGTGCACAGCTTGCTAAGCGTGACCTAACCGTTAGCGAACAAACGCTCGAATTTGAAAAAGATGCTTTACTGCTCAACATTAACTAACACCCCTTCGGAGAGCTATACGCTATAAGCTACAAACAACACCAAAATCTAGCCAAATTGACGAAGGTCAGAATTTAGATATTAATCAGAATAAGCTCATAAAGTAATATTCAACCACATAAGTTCGGCAAGAAAACTATCAAAAAGGTTAATATGACTATGCATACTATTATTCATATCGGTGCAGGGCTGGGCACAAAACTTTCCGATTATCTTGCGACCGGTGCACAACATATAGTCTTAGTTGAACCCCTACCAAAGTTAGTACAGCAGCTACGCTTGAAGGCTAGTCAGATAGATACAGAGAAAGCCACAGCTGAAATACATATTCTTGAAGCTGCAATCACTTCTGAGCTAGAGCAGAAACAGCTGATTGAGTTTAACCTGACCCATATCAGCAGTCTGAGACCCGAAACAGGTTTGCGCCAACTGTATCCTGACCTAAAAGTCAATGCTTATCACTCAGTCAGTCTAATCACACCGAACGATCTAATCCAAAATTATGCCCCGCATGAAGGACAGCAAGCATTGCTTATAGTAGATGCACCAGGGGAAACAGCTCTTATTGTTCAGGCGCTGATAAATAGTGATCAACTTAAACTTTTTGGTCAGCTAAGTATCTCCGTACCTATAGAGCCTCTGTATCAAAACAACTCGCCTGCGCAACAATTGTTGACACAGCTAGAAAAATACGGCTACGAGTCTTGCGCAGAAGATTATTCAGATCCAAACTGGCCTGTTTTGACACTAATATATAGCCCCCTGAAAGTTCGGTTGCAGGCTAAGTTGCAAAAAAAGCACAGGCAGCTAGGTGAACAGCAAAATAAAATCAGCCAACTAGAGGCGGAAAATGAGCAGTTGAAGAAATTAAATGCAGCCACTAACAAGCGACAAGAACAGTTGGAAGAAGAGTTGAATAAGGCAGAAAAGCAATTCCAATTGTTTCACGATATGCTGCTTAGCGGTGATTTCCTATCCAATTCTCCAAGTGACATATCTAAGCAATTATTTAATTTCGATCAATCTTCGAAAATTTACAAAGGTTGAGCGAGACCGAGTCGGTCACTGCCAAGTTTCGGGTGTTACCCGACCAATATCGGCGCTCTAAACATGCTTTAGTTACACTAGATGACCTTGGTCTAAGCCCCGATGTCTATTTGTGGGTATGACAAGCTCTGCTGTGTTCAGATAAAATTTTTTAATGCCAGCTTGTTATCATGAACGGATTCACCCTTTGGGAATACTTTTCTATCGGTTGAACAAGAATAAATCCAAAGGCCAGCTCAATGATGTCTATTCAAAAAAAAAGCTTGATTTTACAACACGAAGAACGCAGTGGCTAATGGGCGACTGGTTTGGGTTAAGCTCTCTGGATCTTGCTCAAATAGAAAAACAGCCACAGCGAACTCAATTAGCTTTATATTTAGCCACAGCTCAAGCACAACTGGGTAATATACCTAGTGCTAAGCTCAGTGCTGAAACAGCTAAACATTGGGGTGTTGACAATAATACTTTGGCAAAGTTTCTACTAAGTTGCTTAAGTACCAGTCTTTCCAAGGCCGCAGCTTTGTCAGGTAATGTAGAAAAAACACACAATTTGATGAAGCAAGCTTTATGTCTGGTAGCCAGCGAAAAAGAAACCCAGATTTTAATTTCTGCAAGATTAGTTGAGCAACTGCGACAACTTGACCTTTCTACTTCAAAGTGTCCAACAGACTGGCAGCTGTTGATAAAACCACCTGCGCAACAGCTTCTACCTATGAGTAAAGCAACTTTGGAGAAAGTAAAATTAAAGAAAGCCGTGGCTTACCTAAATAAAAAACAGCCTGATATGGCTGAAGAACTATTGGTAGAAATGCTTTTAATAAATCCTGAATCTATAGCAGCTCTGCAAGAATTAGCAAAAATTAAAATGCAGCAACAAAGATGGTCGGAAGCAGAGACTTTGCACAGTCGGTTATTAAAAGCACAACCTTTAGCCATCAAGAGTGTCATTCTTAAAAGTCAGATGCTTAGAAATCAAGATCGGCTGGAAGAAGGCACTCAGCTACTTGAGCAGGCAATAAGCCTTGGGCTTTACAATACCAACCTCATACATCAACTAGCTGTAGCCTATCGTGATACTCAAAATTGGAAAATGTCAGAAAAATACATATTAAAAATATTAAAAGAAGACCCCGAGTACTCAGAATCTCAATTAAGCTTTGCGACTTTTAGCGCGGATGTGTTACGCAAACGTAAAAAAGTTCAACAAGCCTACACTCATTTGAAAAAAGCAGTCAACAAGGCACAGCTAGATAAAAAAGAAATCCCTTTAACTACAAAAGCTATCTTGGAAGAACTAAAACGAGAAAAAAAATCAGCCGAGTATTCAATCGAAGTATCCAAGCACTTCTATGACAGTATTTACGCCGAATCAGAAGAATATCAGGTTGATCCGAAAGATTCAATTTACTTACCTGTATGGAAAGAAGTGGTTGAATTCATAAAAAAACAAAATATTAAAAGTGTTTTGGATATTGGATGTGGACCTGGACAGTTTGCTCAATATATATCACGAGAAATACCCGACCTTAACTATATCGGCATTGATTATAGCCAAGTAGCAATTGATAAGGCCAAAAATAAAAACCCTAGTATAGATTTTTATACTCTTGATATCATGGAGCCAGGTGCTTTAGAAAAATTCAATGTTGAGGCATTTGTTATTCTTGAAGTACTTGAGCATATAGATAATGATTTAGAGTTACTATCGCGGCTACCAAAAGGAAAAAAAGTTATTTTTTCAGTTCCTAATTTTGATTCATTTGGACATGTAAGAGTTTTTAAAAGCCCTTCTGATGTTTATGATAGATTTTTCGACACTGTAAATATAAAAAAACTAAAGGAAATTGGGATAAAAAACAAAGCAAAAATTTATTTAAGTTACTTTTTTTAGGATAAAAAAGATGAAACCCTCTGGTAAAGAGTTCCTATACATATATGAAAACCATTCAAATATAGCAAGTGAACACCTAGATAAGTATATACTTTCAGCAAAAAAAAACAATATAGATGTGAAATTACTTTCCAAACTGGTTATTTTAAGAAGCAGAGATAGCCAGGAAGCAGTAAAATATAATATTTTGTTGTTTATTGAGGAGAACATAACGTTAGACATCAATAACTTTTCATCTATTTCTAAAGAATCAAAAAGGTTGAAAGAAATATCCAGCCATTTATTCAAATCTAGTGAAGAAGAACTAATTAATATAGAATCTTATTTAAAAGAGGTTTTTTTAAGCTATGAAATGGCATATAAAAACGAAAAAAACGAATTAACTTCTTACAAGTCAGCTCTGATTGTAATCCATGGATTAATAAAATCCGCATTACAAATAAAAAAACTAAGCTCTACTGAAGAGAAAACACTAATTAAATCCCTTGATTTAATTAGTATCGTTTTCAATAAGGCATATAGTGACGCAAGGGTAAAGAAGGCTGCCGACTCTTTATACAGTGAATTTAGTAAAGGCTGTGTTTTTGGATATGATATAAAGAATGAAGAAAATGAAAGTTACTTAAAAGAAATTGACGATATTTATTATTTTATTTCTGGAAATATCAAGAGAGAAATCTTACATATCTTTAAAAGCTTTAATTCATGGTCTTTAAAATATCGGTCTCAGCAACTCTATTTTTCTTCTTTTATTTTAGGCTTCATTTTTTATACGAAAAAAAACCATCATGTTTTTTATAGTCATGATATGCATGGAATAGCAATAGGTGATTTCATAAAGAAATCATTTAACTCTCTGAATGAGAGTTTATCTTCGTATTGGATTCATGATTTTCATGAGTACGTAGCAGGTGTAGAGTTCAGTGATGAAACGAGAAGAAGTTTTTTTGTCGATGATGAAGTAAACTGTGTAATAAATATAGACCAGTCGATCACTGTCAGTCCTGGTCTAGCAAATATTCTTGAAAATAAATATAATTTAAAACCAATTTTAGTTTACAACAGTAACAGCTCAATACAGCGAGATGAGAGTTTAAGGCATCAATCTATAAGAGTTAAACTAAATCTTAATAATAAAACCCCACTTATTATTTATTCTGGAGGAATAACTAAGCAAAGGCGTGTAGGTCTACCTTTAACTGCTATGGTAGAAATACAAGATCTAATATACTGCATTATTACTAACGATACTCCAGAAAAAAACAAAGAGTTAAATGACATATTCATTGAAGCCCGCTCTTTAGGCGTAGAAAAAAGAATTCATCTTCATCGATATGTAAGTTCTTCTAATGCTTGGGAGTTAATGGTTGGTGCTACCGCATGTTTGTCTATGCTTCCTCGTTATGAAAATGGTGATATTGCACTTCCTAATAAGTTATTTGATTCTCTCAAAGCGGGAGTCCCATTTTTAACAAGCAATACTCCTGAGTTAGATAACTTTGTAAATGAATATCATTGTGGAACTTCATTTTTAGCTGATGATGCTAACTCACTTACAACATCTCTAAAAAGGATAATCAATTCATCTTTTGATATAAGAAGTAGTAAATTTAAAAAATTCTCATGGGATTACTCTTTTAGATGCGTTATTTATTCCATTAATGATTTCTTACACCATGACACATCATCAAGCATTAACAAATATACACAACTGCCCGATAAAAATATTAATAAAACTTAATATGATGTAGTCAATATTCATCCTGATTTATGGAAATGTTATAGGCTTGATGGCTTTCTTGTCGACTACTATCCGGCAGGGCGGGAGCATACTTTGTTAATGAAATTTGAACAGGCGTATAACCTGTGATCTAATCTGCTCCTCTATGTCGGAGGAGCCTGCCCATGACCCCAAGGTAAGTTCATGAAAAACCCTTATGTGTCAAGGCTTCCAGCGAGGTCTTATTTTGAAGATAACAGCCAATTTGTACCTTAAGCGGCATATTTTTAAAGAAAAACCGACTTATTGAAGGATCGCTTTGACGATCAGAACTGGCTGTGAACATATACTGTCTTTTCAATGCCAGATTATCATCATGAACGGACTCAACCTCTTGGATCATCTCTCCATCATCAGTGACCCACGCCAACAGTGGAAGGTCGAGCACAAGCTCTCCGATATTCTTTTTCTGACTATCGTGGCCGTCATAGGCGGCGCCGAAGGGTGGGAGGAAATACAAGATTTTGGCGTTGATCATTTTGACTGGTTGCAGCAATACGGTGACTTCGACAATGGTATTCCCGTGCACGATACCATCGCTCGTGTAATGGGGATGATTTCGGGTAAACAGCTGCAAAAGAGCTTTTCCGCCTGGATGAGAGACTGCCATGGCGTGACCGCAGGCGAGGTTGTGGCCATTGATGGCAAAACCTTGCGTGGTACTTATGACAAGGGGCGCCGGCAAGGAGCCATCCACATGGTGAGTGCCTTCAGTGCCGCCAATCAGGTGGTGCTGGGACAGGTGAAAACGGCGGAGAAGAGTAACGAAATCACCGCCATCCCTCAGTTATTAGAGCTGCTGAGCATCAGAGATTGCCTGGTCACCATCGATGCCATGGACTGCCAGCGAGCGATTGCCAAAAGGTGATAGATAAAGGCGCAGACTACCTGCCATCGGTCAGAAGCAACCAGCCAAGCCTGGAGGCCGCATTCGATGATTACTTCAGGATGGACATGCTGCAAAGCGACGAGGGCGACACCTACAGCACGCAGGAGAAAGGGCATGGACGACGGGAAACACGATTATGTCTGGTCAATGACGACCCCTCCGTACTGGGTGATCTGGCCTTTGAATGGCCAGAGCTGAAGATTATGGGTATCGTCGCAAGCATACGCCAGGAAGGTGATAAACCAGCGACCGACATCACCCTTCGTTATTACATCAGCTCGGCCAAGTTAAACGCCAAAGCGTTGTTGGAAGCGAGCCGCAACAACGTCTACCTTTCGAAAGTCTTGTCAGGCCTGGGGGGTCGTAATCTTGCCCTGCCAGATAAGTTATGTGTGATTACTTAAATAGGATTAATTATGAAAATTGTTACAATTCTTGGTGCTCGACCGCAGTTTATTAAAGCAGGATCTATTAGCAGATTAATTTCCAATAAAAACTCTAACGGAAATATAATTGAAGAAGTTATTATTCATACAGGTCAGCATTACGACGATAATATGAGTGATATTTTTTTTGAAGAAATGAAAATACCCAAGCCTGATTATAATCTTGGCGTTGGTGGTAGATCGCATGGTTCTATGACAGGTCAAATGATTGAAAAAATAGAAAATATATTACTTAAAGAATTACCAGATTACGTGATGGTATATGGTGATACTAACTCTACATTAGCTGGCGCAATCGCTGCATCTAAGCTAAACATAAAAATAGCTCATGTAGAGGCAGGGTTGCGTTCGTTTAATATGCTCATGCCTGAAGAGGTAAATAGAATATTAACTGATCGCGTTAGCTCTCTTCTATTCTGCCCCACTATAGCTTCTATCGACAACCTTAACCACGAAGGTATTGACAAGTGGAATACAGGTTGTAAATCTATTCTTTCAGGCGATGTGATGAAAGATGGCGCTATTTTTTATAGTGAACTTTCAGTACAACCTACTTCAGTTAATATAAAAAATGATTATATTCTTTGTACAATACATCGTGCAGAAAATACAGATGACCCATTGAGAATTAAAAACATCATTGAGTCTATTGTCGAATTATCAAATGATTATCAAATTGTTTTACCACTACATCCTCGAACAAAAAAAATAATTGGTTCATATTTTCACAACGAAAAAAATGTAAGCATAATAGATCCTGTGGGCTATTTAAATATGATCTGGTTAATTAAAAATTGTTCTTTCATTCTTACTGATAGTGGTGGCTTGCAAAAAGAAGCTTTCTTTTTTAATAAACCTTGTATTACTATGCGTGATGAAACTGAGTGGGTTGAACTGATTGATGAAGGAGTAAACATATTAGCAGGTACAGATAAAAAATCAATTTTAAGCTCATGCGAAAGAGTTGATGACATGAGATCCAAAATTACAAATTCAAATATATATGGCGATGGAAATTCTTCTGATATTATTTTAAACACCCTACTTGCTGGCTAATTAATTATTATAAATCAGGAATATAATGAAAAAAAATAAAATTGCAATTATTGGCCTTGGTTATGTTGGCCTACCTCTTGCTGCCGAGTTTGGTAAATATTGTTCGGTGATCGGCTTTGATATTAACCAAAAAAGGATCGATGAGTTAATTTCTGGCTATGATTCTACACTCGAAGTTGAAGATGATGTGCTTAAGCAGTCAACTCATTTAAGCTACTCAAGCAACGTTAATGACTTAAAAGATTGCAATATCTATATTGTTACAGTTCCGACACCGATTGATGATGGTAATACGCCAGACCTTACTCCCTTACGCAAGGCATCTGCAATGCTTGCCACGGTTATAAAAGCTGGTGATGTGGTCATTTATGAATCTACAGTTTATCCAGGTGCGACCGAAGAAGTCTGTATTCCTATTATTGAAAAAGGCTCTGGCCTTAAGTTCAATGTGGATTTCTTTGCCGGTTATAGCCCAGAACGAATCAACCCGGGTGATAAAGTAAATACCTTAACAAAAATAAAAAAAATCACCTCCGGCTCCACACCAGAAATAGCTCAATTTGTAGATGAACTGTATGCCTCTATTATTACTGCTGGTACTTACAAAGCCGGTTCTATCAAAGTGGCTGAAGCTGCCAAGGTCATAGAAAACACCCAGCGTGACCTAAATATCGCCATCGTCAATGAATTTGCTAAAATTTTTAATATTCTTGATATTGATACCCAAGAAGTATTAGATGCCGCAGCTACCAAGTGGAATTTCCTGCCTTTCAAGCCAGGGCTAGTGGGAGGTCACTGCATTAGTGTTGACCCCTACTACTTAACGCACAAAGCCAAAGAGGTTGGTTATCAGCCAGAGGTTATTTTGTCAGGACGTCGCATTAATGATGGCATGGGTCGGTACACCGCAACTCAATTAGTAAAAGCAGTAAGCCGTAAAAAAATACATATTGATGAGGCGCGAGTTTTAGTTCTTGGCTTTACCTTTAAGGGTGATTGCCCGGATATACGCAACACCAAGATAATTGATATGGTAAAAGAGCTAGAGAGCTTCAATATAAACGTTGATGTTCACGATCCTTGGGCAAAGCCTGAAGAAGTAAGAGCTGAATATGATATTAAGTTAGAGTCTGAGCTACTTGAAGGTATTTATGATGCTATCGTGATAGCTGTTGACCACTCAGGTTTTAAGTCTTGGGGTGTCAATAAGATACGCGCTCTTGGGAAAGAGAAGCATGTGCTTTATGATTTAAAAAATGTATTGACTAAACACGAATCTGACTTGCGACTTTAAGGACGTTTACCCCCCATGAAAAACTTTGCCCTGATCGGCGCGGCCGGTTATATTGCACCGCGCCATTTAAAAGCGATCAAAGAAACAGGTCACAACCTTGTCGTGGCGATGGATGTCAACGATTCGGTTGGCATTATGGATAGCCACTTTCCTAATGCTGAGTTTTTTACCGAGTTCGAAGAATTTTCAGGCTTTGTTGAAGATCTTAAACAAAAAGGTCAAAAGCTTGATTATGTTGCAATTTGCTCGCCTAATTATCTGCATTTGTCACACATGAAGTTTGCCTTACAAAACGGTATTGATGTGATCTGCGAAAAGCCGCTGGTGCTTAACACTAAAGATTTAGACACTTTAACGCGCTACGAAGAACAATACGGTGCTAAAGTGAACTCTATTTTACAGCTTCGTTTACATCCATCTATTTTAGCGCTACGTGAAAAAGTAAAGGCTGCGCCTGCTGATAAAGTATTTGATGTGAGCTTAACCTACTTAACTTCACGCGGTAAATGGTATTTAAAATCGTGGAAAGGATTTGACGAAAAATCAGGCGGTGTAGCCACTAATATTGGCGTGCACTTCTACGATATGTTGCACTTTATCTTCGGCAATATCATACATAACGAAGTTCATTATCGCGATGAGAAAACCTCCTCTGGATTTTTACAATATGAGCGCGCAAATGTCCGTTGGTTCTTGTCGATAGATGCTAATCACTTACCAGAAAATGCAGTGCAAGGTGAGAAGCTGACCTATCGCAGCATTGATGTTGAAGGTGAAGAATTAGAATTTTCTGGCGGCTTTACTGATTTACATACCCAAAGCTACCAACGTATTTTAGAAGGAAATGGTTACGGCGTAGAAGATAACCGTGCTGCGATAGAAACTGTAGATGTAATGCGCAAAGCTAAATTGATCGAAACCCCTGCTAATGCACACCCACTACTAAATAAAATACTTAAGTGATAGCAATTAGATATTGTAGGAGTAGTTAAGCTTCCTGATTCTGTGGCCCTGCCCCCTTAGTTTTTAGATTTTTTCTAATATTTTACCCTAGGCTGGAGTTCTGAGGGGGTTAATCCATTTAGCGATCTCTAGTCCCCTATCTCTTAGATAATAATCAGGACATAAATATGAACTATCAGGTACATGATACGGCGATTGTTGATGAGGGAGCACAAATAGGCGAAGGTAGCCGAGTTTGGCATTTTGTTCACGTATGTGGTGGTGCTCACATAGGCAAAAGCGTTTCTCTTGGTCAAAACGTATTCGTGGGCAATAAAGTCACTATTGGCGATCACTGTAAAATCCAAAATAACGTATCTGTGT
Source organism: Oceanisphaera sediminis (assembly GCF_039539745.1). Taxonomy (NCBI): domain Bacteria; kingdom Pseudomonadati; phylum Pseudomonadota; class Gammaproteobacteria; order Aeromonadales; family Aeromonadaceae; genus Oceanisphaera; species Oceanisphaera sediminis. The sequence continues at coordinate 6,082 of NZ_BAABDS010000031.1, read as the reverse complement.
ACGACAACGTTCATCTAGAAGAAGGCGTGTTTTGTGGCCCTAGCATGGTATTTACCAATGTTTATAATCCACGCTCTCTGCTTGAGCGCAAAGATCAGTATTTAGATACCATCGTAAAAAAAGGCGCTACATTGGGTGCCAACTGCACCGTGGTTTGTGGCGTAACCATCGGGCAATATGCCTTTGTCGGCGCAGGGGCAGTGATCAACAAATGTGTGCCCGCCTATGCACTCATGGTTGGAGTGCCGGCTAAACAAATCGGCTGGATGAGCGAATATGGTGAGCAGCTAGATTTACCGCTTCAAGGCGAAGCCAAAATAAAGTGCGAGCACACAGGCGTCATCTATATTTTAAGTGGAAACACAGTAACTAAAATCTAAAATGCTTCCGCTACGAAATAAATAGACGGAATACAGCTTTTGTAAGGACTTACATTCTAAATTTATTTTTAAGCTTCCGGGCTATTTAATATATCTGGTGGCTAATATATGTTTATAAACATAAAAGGTAAACCATGAAATTCATCGACTTAGCTGCCCAGCAGGCACGTATTAAACTAAGAATAGATGTTGGTATACAAAATGTACTTACCCATGGTAAATATATTCTTGGCCCAGAGGTTACAGAGCTAGAAGCAAAGCTCGCGGCGTTTACCGGTGCTAAGCATTGCATCAGCGTAGCTAACGGTACCGATGCATTGCAAATAGCCCAAATGGCTTTTAACATTGGCCCTGGTGATGAAGTGATCACACCTGGCTTCACCTACATTGCTACAGCCGAAACCGTTGCCCTCCTTGGCGCTAAGCCTGTATACGTGGATGTTTGCCCAAAAACTTATAACCTCGACCCTATTCAATTAGAAGCCGCCATCACGCCGCGTACTAAAGCAATAATTCCAGTATCTCTCTATGGTCAGTGTGCCGATTTTGATGCTATCAATGCCATAGCTAAAAAATATAGCATACCTGTGATTGAAGACGCGGCTCAAAGCTTTGGGGCAAGTTACAAAGATAAGAAGTCCTGTAACCTCAGTACGATTTCCTGCACCAGTTTTTTTCCTAGTAAACCTCTGGGGTGTTATGGTGATGGTGGGGCTATTTTTACTAATGATGATGAGCTGGCCAAAGTGATTCGTCAAATTGCACGGCACGGTCAAGATCGCCGTTATCACCATATCCGTATCGGCGTCAATAGCCGTTTAGATACTTTACAAGCTGCAATTCTGCTCCCTAAACTGGAAATTTTCTCTGAAGAGATCGAATTGCGTAACCAAGTGGCTGAAAATTATACCCGCTTACTTAACCAGGTGGGTGTAGATACTACGCCCTATATTGAGGAGCACAACGTTTCTGCTTGGGCACAATATACAGTACAGGTGAAAAAGCGTGACCTTATTCAACAGAAACTACAGAAAGCAGGGATACCTACAACGGTACATTATCCTATTCCCTTGAACAAACAGCCTGCTGTTGCAGACTCTAGCGTGAGTTTACCTATTGGTGATACTGTTTCAGAGCAAGTCGTGAGTCTGCCTATGCACCCTTACTTGCAGTTAAGCGAAATTGAAAGAATCTGCAATGAATTAGCAAAAGCTCTCGTTTAATGGATATTGTGGCAATTCAAAAAATAGAGAAGCTACTTGCATGTCAGGATTTCACATCTGCTTTGCAAGCTGCTTTGTCCGGATTACAACAAAACTCCTCCTGTACTGTACATTTTATTTTAATGTTGCGAGCATTGAATAAAATCGGACTAAATACAAGTGATCTTGAAATCACTAGTGCAGTTAAAAAGGCAGCAGAAAATTTTATTCAAGCTCGAGTAGATAAAGGGCTAGAAAATTTTACTGTTTGGTCATTGGCTAGCATGGCACATAGTAAGATAATGGACTTAGAGCATAAACATGCGGAACATAGGCCACTAATTGATTTTTTGAAAAAAAAAACCACTTTACCAAATAAAAAAACCAAAATAATAATGCTGACCTGCATCTGGCAGCGTCATGACTTAACCCGCATTTTCTTTAACTATTATAAAGAGTTAAAACAGCAGTTAAGTTCTAATCTTGACCTTCAGATTATAGCTGTCGGTTCTGAAGGCGAAATTTCAAAAACTCTTTGTGAACAAGGTGATGCTATTTACATTGAGCACCCTAACGAACCCTTAACAGCCAAGTGGCAAGCGGGTATATCTGCTTTAGAAAGCTATGACTTTGATGCTTTAGTTATTATGGGTTCAGATGATTTTATCAGTAAAGATGTCTTTGATATTTACCTTGAAAAAATTAAAAACAACAGCTTGTTTTTTGGCTTCCAAGATCTTTATATATACGACACAAAACAAAAGAACCTTATCTATTGGTATGGCTACGGTGTCACTGGTGACAAAAAATCTCAGCCACAGCGCATTGGTGAATCTATAGGCCTCGGCCGAATGCTTCATCGCGACTTGTTAGAGTATTTGGATTTTGACTTGTGGAAAGGTTTTCATGCCAACAAGTCGTTAGACAACATGATGAAAAAAAGAGTTATTCAAAAAACAGCGTTCTTGCCTGTTAAAGAAGAAGATGCTCCTCGACTTACCTTTGATAATAAGTCTTATAGTTTAGGACTTATACTTTCAAGTTTCAAGGAGACGTCATCATTAGGTGTTGACGTGAAGCATACTATCAATGTAACTAGTCTTGATAGCTATTGTTTTTCTAAAGAAAATTATATACCTGTAGATGTAAAAACATCTCACTTTACAGATTTATTTAATAGAATTAAACTTTTAGACACATGAGCCTTCCTAATTAAATTACTTTCCGTGTATTCCATATTCTTCCATGGAGAAAGTGATTTTAGCCTTTGTACCTTGTCTGCCCGTAGCTGATCGATTAAAGCTTACCGCTGCCCTTCGGGCCTATATTAACTTTGTAACATGTGAATAATAATGACCAGAAAATACTTCGGCACCGATGGCGTGCGCGGCAAAGTCGGCCAGTCTCCTATTACTCCTGAATTTGTAATGAAGCTGGGCTGGGCGGCTGGCAAGGTACTGTCGCAAACCTTAGCCATCCCCTCATATGAACTAGAGCTGGCGCGGCCTGGCGGGTAGACTACCCGCCTTTGAACCAAACTCGATGACACGGCAGCCCATGATCACCCGCGAAACTATATCTGAACACCTCCACGACATTTTCGGCCAAGATATGCATGCCAAGCGGGTACTTTCATTAGCCAATGCCACTCACGGCGTTATCGAATCCAGCTCGTTGGCTATTCATGCCATCGGTAATGGCCTCGCCCAAGAAAATGGCCTAGAGAGAAAATACGCCATCAAGCAAGTGGATCGTTTGCTGAGTAACATCAAGCTCAATGTCTGGTCACTGTTCGATGATTGGGTGCCTTACGTGGTGGCTGAACGCAAGGAAATCGTGGTCTCCATGGACTGGACCGAGTTCGATGCCGATGACCATAGCAGCATCGTCCTGAGCATGCAGACCAGCCATGGGCGCAACACGCCACTGCTGTGGAAAACCCACCAAAAATCGCAGTTGAAGGGCCAGCGTAATGACCATGAAGACGAGCTGTTATGGAAGTTGAAAACCAGCTTGCCAGACGATGTGACAGTGACGGTAGTAGCCGACCGCGGCTTCGGCGACACGGCCTTGTTCGCCTTGCTGGAAGATGCCCAGGAGTTTAACTATCTCATTCGTTTTAAAGACAATATCCTGCTCTGTCCGGTCGGTGGAGACCTCAAGAAAGCCAAACAATTGCTGACGCCCAGTGGCCGTACCCGCACCCTGAAAGACGTCGAGCTGACGGCACAGCGACAGCCCGTCGCTCGGGTGTTCTGCTGCAAGAAAGCCGAGATGAAAGAAGCCTGGTTTCTGGCCTGTAATCGGCGGGACTTGGGGGCCGCCGATGCCCTCAAGCTGTATGGCAAGCGTTGGGGGATCGAGAGCAGTTTTCGTGACATCAAGGACTACAAGTTCGGCATGGGCATGGCGGACACGCATATCAGTTCAACCAAGCGTCGCGACCGTTTGTTCCTATTCAGTGCCTTGGCCATCGTGCTGTTGACCTTATTAGGCAAGGCCGGTGACGCTGCCGGACTGGAGAAGACGATAAAAGCCAATACCAGTAAAACCCGCACCTATTCCTTCTTCCGACAAGGCTGCATTTATTATCAAATGTTACCGAAGATGAAAGAAGATAATGCCATCAAGCTGATGGCAAAGTTTTCTTACTACCTGTCACAACATCGTTTATACAAGCGGATCTTCGGGATTATTTAAGTAATTAAAATGAGGGGATCTCTAAGGTCGCAAACCGGTACCAAAACTGTGCTGATCGGCAAAGACACCCGTATTTCCGGTTATATGCTGGAATCGGCACTCGAGGCCGGGCTTTCTGCCGCCGGGGTCAATGCCGCCCTGCTCGGCCCCATGCCCACGCCGGCAGTTGTCTACCTCACCTGCACATTCAGGGCCGAGGCCGGTATCGTGATCAGTGCCTCTCACAATCCTTACTACGATAACGGCATCAAGTTTTTCTCCCACAACGGCACCAAGCTACCGGATGAGGTAGAGCTGGCCATAGAGGCCATGCTGGATCAGTCCATGGATTGCGTGTCTTCCCACCTGTTGGGCAAGGCCCGCCGCATTACCGATGCGGCCGGCCGTTATATCGAGTTTTGCAAAAGCACTTTCCCTTCTCATCTCAATCTGCAAGGCTTGCGCATAGTGCTGGACTGCGCCCATGGCGCTACCTATCACATTGCCCCGGCGGTGTTCGAAGAACTGGGTGCAGAAGTCATTAAAATCGGTGTCAGCCCCGATGGTCTGAACATCAACGAGAAGGTCGGCTCTACCGCGCCTGATGCGCTTATTGCCGCCGTTAAACAATACCGGGCCGATCTGGGCATTGCCTTCGATGGCGATGGCGACCGGCTGGCCATGGTGGATCATATCGGCAGTCTGGTAGATGGTGATGAAATTCTGTTTATGTTGGCGCAAGATGCCAAACAACGCGGCACCCTGGGCGGCGGCGTGGTCGGCACCCTGATGACCAATATGGCGCTGGAACTGGCCCTGGCCGAGCAGAGTATTCCTTTTGTGCGGGCCAAGGTAGGCGACCGTTATGTAATGGAGCAACTACTGCTGCACGGCTGGAAGCTGGGCGGCGAAAACTCCGGCCACATCATCAGCCTTGATCACAACTCAACCGGTGATGGCATTACTGCCGCCCTGCAGGTGTTGCGCGCCATGGTTGGCCAGGGTGTTAAGCTGCAGCAACTGCGTGCCGGTTTAACCCTGTTCCCGCAGGCGCTGGTGAATGTACGCTTTGCAGCCGGTAGTAATCCACTGGAAAACTCGGAGGTCAAAGACCGTGTTGCCCGGGCCGAGGTGGCACTGGCTGGCAATGGCCGGGTGCTGCTGCGCAAGTCGGGCACCGAGCCGCTTGTTCGGGTAATGGTGGAAGGGCCGGAAGCCCCGCTGGTGAATGAGCTGGCAGAGCACATCGCCGAAGCGATATGAGCCGTAAGCCTGTCTCTTAGTCACAACTATTTGTTTATATTAGTGTGGCTTGTCAGGCAGAGGGCACTCCTCCTCCGACACGCCGTGAACCCATCCATGGGGGCTCAAACCGCGCCATCCCTGGCGCGGATGGTCGGTTGAGCAGACACCCTCTGCCTTCCCGTTGACACCGGAGTTGCCAGCTAGCGCTATCAACAGACGGCTCCGTATCACCTGAAGAGGCAGTAGGAATTGTCGTAGCCAACCGTCAAATGCCAGGGACGGCATTTGCCGAGCGTCGCAGGGATGCGGCTTAGCGCGTTGGTGGAGGCAATCCTACTGTCTCTGTGCACTGTTTACGTGCAGACAAACTTGTGACTAAGAGACAGGCCGTAAGCTGTCAGCTATAAGTGGTGGTGTGTGCGTGTTCCGTGGTGTACTTGTTAATACCGTATTAACCGCTGAATAGATTCCGGCTCGGGGCCGGAATGACAATGGCATAGTCCTTAGGGGGCGTTCTCAATCATTGTAAAATCCTGCCGATAGTAAGTGCATCATGGATCTGAAGAGAGTGAAACG
>NZ_BAABDS010000030.1:0-54814 GCF_039539745.1 Oceanisphaera sediminis | reverse complement strand
CACACCAAACGAGTCTGAACGGCGGTTCTGGAAAAGCTCTAAAACCGTGGCCACTTTTTGTTGACCACTACAAACTCACGGAATCAGGACATCGCCAATGTGATTTGTATCAGCCCAGCTGGCTCAAAAGCTGCTGTATTTCGCCAAAGCGCTGCTGCTCCAGCCGGCCGAAACCGGGCCTTTTTCTGGCTTTCAGGCGGTTGAGCAGCGGGGTGGATATGCCGCATAAGAAGCAGGCGAGAGTATGATTACTCAAGTGCTGTTCACTTTCACTGTCGGCCTGTAACGTTTGGCACCAGTGCAGTAACTGTTCGGCAGCGGGCAGTGGCGGCCGCTTGGGGGTGGGTAGCTGCGCCGGCTGGCCGGTGCAGACAGAGCAATGACCACAGCGTTCCGGCGCTTGATGATCGGCAAAGTAGCCGGCCAGTCGATGACTCAGGCAGCGATCACTTTCGAAGAAGCCGATCATTTCCGCAAGCCGGGTGATTTCGCTTTTTTCTTTCTGCTGAAACAGTTCGTGGAGTCGAGCCGTTTCGGCTTGCAAGTCGATGTTCCGCTGTAACACTCGATAGACTTCAATCATCTGTTTGCTTTCCAGGCTGATCCAGCCTTGTTGGTGCAGATAGTCGAGCGCACTGATCACCCGTTTTCTTTCGCCTCCATACTGCTGCCAGATGGCGTCAAAATTGACCTGGCACCAGCTTCTGGCGAGAGGGGATCCATCGAAAACAGCGGTGAGAAATGCTCGACGCTCGGGGTTTAAGCTGCTCAGGATCTCTTCTTTAGATCTGATAAACTTGAAGCGATAATCGGCAAAATAGCTATATTGTGGCTCTATGGTGCGGTTAAGTTCCAGGTAAACCAGCAGGGTTTTCAGCGGCAGCAGACGAATGTTGGTGCTGTTGGACAGCCGCAGTGGCATCAGCTCCCACTGTTCTCCTGCCTGCTGCAATTCATGCAGCAGGCGCGTGATGGCTTCCGATTCCGGCGTGTCGCCGTAGACGAAGTTTTCCAGCACGTTCAACCCGCTCTGGTTGCCGAGCAGTATGCAGCGAGATGGCTTGCCATCTCGCCCTGCGCGACCGATTTCCTGGCTGTAGTTTTCGATGGATTTAGGCAGATCGTAATGGATCACGCGACGAATATCGGCCTTGTCGACTCCCATGCCAAAGGCGATGGTGGCGACGATGCAGGGCACCTTGCCCGCCATAAATGCCTGCTGCAGCTGACGGCGTCGATCCTGATCCATGCCCGCATGGTACGCCTGAGCCGCAATGCCGGTCGCCGCCAGCTGTTCGGCGACTCGCTCGGCGGTGTGCTGCAGGGTGACATAAACGATACTGGGCAACGTCGGATCTTCACGCAGCTGTTCGATCAGGGCGGGCATTTTTTCTGCCTCGGTAACCGGGATGACCTCAATATGCAGGTTAGGACGGTAAAACCCGGTGATCACCACATTTTCCCGTAACAAGCCGAATTTTTGCTGCATGTCATCGATCACATTCGGGGTCGCGGTGGCGGTCAGCAACAGCACCTGGGGAATATTGAGCTGCCGGCGATAATCCGGCAGCTTGAGGTAGTCGGGACGAAAGTTGTGACCCCACTCGGAGATACAGTGGGCTTCGTCCACCACCAGTAACGAAATCGGTATCTGGCCGATAAACTGGCGAAAGCGCTCGTTCTTCAGTCGTTCGACGGAGATCATCAATACCTTGATGCGCCCCTCGCGCACCTCCTGCATGATGCGGCGGCTTTCCTCCCAGCTTTGGGTGGAATCGATGCTGGCGGCGGGAATGTTCATCCGCTGCAAAAAAGCCAGTTGATCCTGCATCAACGCCAGCAAGGGGGATATCACCAGCGTCAGCTGTGGCAACAGCAGCGCGGGTAGCTGGTAACAGAGTGACTTGCCGGAGCCGGTAGGAAAAATCGCCGCCGCCGAGTGCCCGGCCATCAGGGTGTCGATCACCTGTTGCTGGCCGGGACGAAGCGAGGAAAAGCCGAAATGCTGTTGCAGGGTGTGGAGCAGAGTCATGGAGTTGAAACCTTGAAATACCGATGCACACAGCTTGGCGTGCGGTACCGGCTTTGGCAACCGAAAACGCCGGTTGTGAGCCGGGAGGGGAAAAGACTGGAGAGTGAAAGGAAACGGCGAAATCAGCAGCCCACAGGGGGCTGCTGATGGTTTATCGCCGACGGCTTGTCGTTGTTATATGGTCATGAAATCCTGGTGGAACGACTTTTCGCAGTAGTTGCAGCGAAAACGCACCTGGCCGGCCACGGCGCGTACCTTGAACTTGCTGGTCACCGGTTCGTTATGGCTGATGCAGTTGGAGTTGGGGCAGGAAAATACCCCCTCTACCCGCTCGGGCAGCTGCAGTTGCAACTTCTTCACCACTTCGAAGTCTTCGATCAGGTTAACGGTGGCATCGGGTGCAAACAGTGCCAGCTGGTTGGCCTGGGCGGGAGTCAGGCGGGTGTTTTCCACCTTGATGATGTCCTTGGCGCCCAGTTCCTTCGAGGGCAGGTTCAGGCCCACGGTGATCTTCTCGTGAGTCTGCACCAGGCCGAACAGTTGCAGGATCTTGATGCCCTGACCGGCGGGAATGTGATCGATCACGGTACCGTTGTGAATGGCTTCGACTTGCAATTGGCTCTTGTTCATCATCTCTCTCACAGACTCTCGTTCAGCACCAGGGCAAGCAGGGCCTGGCGGGCATAGACGCCGTTTTCCGCCTGCTCGAAGTAATAGGCATAAGGCATGTCGTCCACCTCGGCGGAGATTTCATCAATCCGGGGCAGGGGATGCAGTACCTTGAGGCTGTCTTTGGCGCCGTCCAGCACCTCGGGGGTAAGCACGTATCTTGAGGCCACATGCACGTATTCGGTTTCGTCGAAGCGTTCTTTCTGTACTCGGGTCATGTACAGAATATCCAGCTCGTCCATTACCTCTTCCATGCTGTCGCGGAACTCGAAATTGATACCTTTTTCGGTCAGCTCGTCACAGAGGTAGTCGGGCATGGCCAGCGCCTGAGGCGCGATAAAGTAGAACTTGCAGCCGAACAGGCTCAGGGCCTGGGTCAGCGAATGCACGGTGCGGCCGTATTTCAGGTCACCCACAAAGGCCACCGTCAGTCCCTGCAGGGTGCCCTGGGTTTCGTAGATGGTGAACAAATCCAGCAGCGTCTGGGTAGGGTGTTGATTAGAGCCATCCCCGGCGTTAATCACCGGTACCGAAGAAAACTCGGCGGCCAGTCGCGCGGCTCCTTCCTGCGGATGGCGCATCACAAAGGCGTCACTGTAGGAGCTGATGATCTTCACCGAGTCGGCCAGGGTTTCCCCTTTCTTGGCCAGCGAGGTGCTGCCACTGTCGGAAAAACCGATAACGCCGCCACCCAGGCGATGGATGGCGGTTTCAAACGACAGGCGGGTTCGAGTAGAAGCTTCGAAGAAGCAGCTGGCCACGACCTTGTGCTTGAGCAAATCGGGTCTGGGATGGGTCTTGAGCATCACGGCGGTGTCGATGATCAGTTCCAGCTCGGCACGGGTGAAGTCGGATATGGAGATTACATGCTTTTGATATAGGGGATTTGCCATCAGCAACGCTCTTTAAGGTGTAAAGTGAAGACCATAAAAAAGCCCCTGAAGGGGGCCATTAGAGCTAAATCAGTGCAAGCGCCGCCGTTTTCACGACGTACGGGCGTAAAACCAGCCAGACGTTCGGGTTCAGAAATGAGCATTTATTCCACTTACTCCGGGCACTTGCAAATCGAGCAGATTATAGAGAAATGCGCGCGCAAAGCAAAATCTGACAGGCCGTCGGCCTTGATGCGGCGAAAATACAAGCGAACGAACCCATGCCTGCTAAAAAGCGCTTTACCTTTAAAAACCGATCGTTATAATTCGTTCGCATTGCAGGGGCGTAGTTCCAATTGGTAGAACAGCGGTCTCCAAAACCGACGGTTGGGGGTTCGAATCCCTCCGCCCCTGCCAACTTCTTCTCGAAAAGCCAGCTTAACAGCTGGCTTTTTGCGTTATGGAGTATTTATGACGCCGTTACAATCGCAATTATGGCAATTGCTGAAACTGCCCGCCTGGCGCTGTGCTCATCCCGAGCGATTGCCACATGCGCCTGCCCCCCCGCTTGAGATGGCAGAAGTGCTGCTGGTGACCGGGCAGGGCAAGCTGTTGCCACCTTGCCTGAGTCGGGACTTGATGCAGGCCCTGTCGCTGAATGAAACACAGTTGCAGGTAATGGATGAAGCAGCCTGGCTGGCGGCCGGCATGCCGTCGGCGAAGGTGTTGCTGGGGCTGAATCTGACCGGCGATACTACCCCTTTCGGCTGGCATGATTGCCTGCCACTGACGCCCGCCAAAAAACAAGAACTCTGGAACCGGCTATGTCACCTATTTTTCGCCCACTGAGCGCCGGCCATCTGGATGCCATGCTGGTGGTGGAGCAAGCGGCTCATACGTACCCCTGGAGCCGCAGCCTGCTGGCCGACAGCTTCGGCGAACGTTATTTTACCGGCTCGCTCTGGCTTTCAGGACCGGGGCTGCAGGATAAGGGGCTTCCAGAGTCGCGGCGGCAGGAGCCGGAACAGCTGCTCGGCTATTTTATTGCCGATCGCATCCTCGATGAAAGTACCCTGATGAACATCTGCGTGTCTCCCGCCTGGCAAGGGCAGGGCCTGGGTCGCCAGCTGATGGCGCATTATCTGCGTCTTTGTGAACAGCAGGGCCTCACTCGGCTGTGGCTGGAGGTCAGGGCGTCGAACACGTCGGCACAGGCGCTGTATCTGTCTTGTGGCTATACGGAAGGCGGTCGCCGACGGCACTATTATCGAACCGATACCGGTTTTGAAGATGCCGTATTGATGCACAAGGTGTCGATGAATAAAGTGCCGATGAACAAATAGCCGGCTTGCTCCTATACTCAGGGGCAAACACTCTGTTCTACAAGGATGAAGAATGAGAGGCTCATGGATTTGCCTGCTGAGTACCTTCCTGATATGGCCACTCGGGTCACACGCCGGCATCTACCGTTATCAGGATGCCGGCGGTGGCGTGCACTACACCGATAACCGGCTGCATGCCGTCAAACACTCGACCACGCGCTGGCAGCAGGATGCGGTCAATCGCGACGCCGTGCTGGTGCGGGTGGTGGAAAAGAAAGACGGCCACTACTTTTTTGCCCTGAACCGCCTGCCTACCAACACTCAACTGAGTTTGCGTTTTTCCGGCATGCAGAATGTGGCCATTCCCGACGCCATGCAGCAGATGATCAGCCTGCCGGCAAGAGAAGAAAAATTTGTCGGTAAGCTGACCGCCAAACAAGCCGGCAGCTGGCGTTACGACTACGGTTTTGCCTACAGCAACGCGGCATTACGGCCGGCGGCCAGTGCGCAGCAGGTGCAGAAAATTGCCGGTGCTACCTTTATCCGCTCGGCACCCGCTTCTCGTCAGTCATCGTTTCCGCCCTCCTACCTTGCTCGAACCGTGGACCTGGCGTCACCGGTGGCGGGTCGTTACCGGGTTTCTCAGGGCTTTAATGGCGAGTTCAGCCACAACAAGCCGTCCAATCGCTATGCGCTGGATATTGCCCTGCCGGTGGGCACCCCTCTTTACGCCACTCGAGACGGCGTGGTAATGGCGGCGGTGGACCATCACGTGGGAGGAGGCTTGAAGGCTAAATATCGGGGCAAAGCCAATCACCTGCGACTGCGCCATGCCGACGGCACCATGACCCTTTATGCGCATCTGCAAACCGGTTCGCTGCGAGTGAAAAAAGGCGACAAGGTCAAAACCGGGCAGCGGGTAGCGGCGTCCGGTCATACCGGTTACAGCTCGGGGCCGCATTTGCATCTGGCACTACAGATCGATAATCAGGGAAAAAGGGAGTCGGTTCCCTTTACTCTGCAAGGGAGCTATCCCGTTGCCGGACGCTGGCTACTGGCCGGTGAATGGGGAGATGAATAGTATTATATCCTGCAATTTATTGATTGGAGTTATATGTGGCTATTTAACTGATGGCGATCAGTATAGGTAAGCGCTGTGTTTTGTATTTGAAGTTATCCACCTTAATACTTTTATTCGGTAGTTTTTTGTTTTTCTCGTTTCTATTGGTGGATGGATAAATCAGTTGATTTATCCATATTGCTGTGGCCTTTTACTTTGTTTTCATCTTTAAAATCAAAGTAAACAGGCAGGAAAGCAAGATGACAGAGTTAGTCGAAGCGGAAAACGGAGGCTCACGCAGCATAAGCCACTATATGCGAGTGTTGGGGCCGGGAATTCTTGGCGCTGCCGCCGCCATCGGCGGATCGCATCTGGTGGCATCCACTCAGGCCGGTGCCATTTATGGCTGGCAGCTGGTGGGATTAATCCTGCTGGTCAACCTGCTTAAATATCCTTTCTTTCAAATCGGCGCCCGTTACACCATGGCGGCGGATGAAACCCTGATCCAGGGGTATGATCGCATCGGCCGGGGCTATCTCTATTTTTTCACCCTCTTGAACCTCTTCGCCTCCGTGATTAGCACGGCCGGGGTCGCCATGCTGTGCGGCAGCATACTGGGGCTCTTTGTCGGCGACAGCCTGAACGTGACCCAGCTCAGCATGATAGTACTGGCGGGCTCCCTGGCATTTTTAATCACCGGCCATTACAAGACCCTGGATCGGGTAACCAAGTGGATTATCGTGGGGTTGGCGGTGGCCACCGTTAGCGCCGTGTTTATTGCCTTGAATAAAGGTGGCGTGGCGCCGCCCGACTTTGTCTCTCCCAGCCCCTGGAACCTGGCCTCGGTGGGTTTTCTGGTGGCGTTGATGGGCTGGATGCCGGCCCCTATCGAGCTTTCTTCCTGGAACAGCGTCTGGTTACGGCAGAAGAAAAAAGCATTGGGCGGCGAGCTGGACTACAAAGACGCCCTGGTTGACTTTAACGTCGGTTATGTCACATCTACCCTGCTGGCGCTGGCCTTCGTTGCCCTGGGTGCTCTGGTGCTGCATGGCAGCGGCGAGAGCCTGGCGACATCGGGCATCGCCTTCGCACATCAGCTGGTCAACGTGTATGCCAGTGTGATGGGGGAGTGGAGCCGCTGGTTGATTGCCCTGATTGCCTTCCTGTGCATGTTTTCTACCACGGTAACGGTGCTCGATGGCTACAGCCGTGCTCTGAGCGAGTGTCTGGTGCAACTGGGCCAGCCGCAGGGGAGCGGCCCCACCGGCCACGGCAGCCGTTATACCTATCCGTTGATGGTGGTAATGGGCATCGTCGGCGCCCTGATCATCATGTTCTTCAAGGGCGCCCTGCTGGCGATGCTGGAATTTGCCATGATCTCGGCCTTTGTCAGTGCCTTGGTGTTTTCCTGGCTCAACTTCCGCTTGATGATGCTGCCGCAAGTGCCAGAACAGTATCGTCTGGGCGGCGGCATCAAGGTACTGAGTTGGGTGGGTATTCTGTTCTTTGCCGGCTTCAATGTGCTGTTCGGTTACTGGTATCTGTTTGTGAAGTAACAGCGCTTGGTCAAATACCAGCGGTGCGCTGAATCACCGGTAAGCGGGGGCCTTTGAGCCCCTGTTTTTTTCATTGCTGTTATTTCTGTGATTCCCATCACTCAATCTCCGCGATATGGCCCTGCAATCGATGATGTTTTAGAGATTGAAAGTCATTACCTATTAAGCCTCGAGGAAAGATCGATTTATCTTTTTATGAAAGAGGCAGTATAGTGCTTGTGGTGTTGTCTTTTTGTTGTGCTATCTCCTTATCTTGTCACGCTTTTTAGCGATAAATATCGAGATTTCGATGTTTGTAGCATTAAAAAATATCAATGCGTCGTTTTGGTATAGCCATAAAAGAGACACCCAGGCTGAACAGGTTATTCAGACTGTCATTATCAACGGCAAGGCTGCCTGAAGGTTGAGGGAACAGCTTGTCCTGAGCCGGATCCGCTCTGCGTATCCGGTTGTGATATCAACATTAATCAGGGATTTATTATGTTAATCGGGATTCCAAGGGAAACGCTTAGCGGCGAGACACGGGTGGCAGCGACCCCCAAGTCGGTCGAGCAGCTACGCAAGCTGGGTTTTGAGGTCAGTATCGAACAAGGCGCGGGCAGCAAGGCCAGCTTTGACGATGCGGCCTATGAAGCGGCAGGGGCCACACTGGTCGCCGCCGAGCAAATCTGGCAAGCCGCCATTATCTACAAGGTCAATGCCCCCACGACCGAAGAAATCGAGCGGTTGCAGGCCGGTACTACGCTGGTCAGCTTTATCTGGCCGGCACAAAACCCCGAGCTGGTAGAGCAGCTCAAAAGCAAGGGCGTTACCGTCATGGCCATGGACATGGTGCCGCGAATTTCTCGCGCCCAGTCACTGGATGCCCTGTCGTCCATGGCCAACATTGCTGGCTATCGTGCCGTGGTGGAAGCCGCCCATGAATTTGGCCGCTTTTTTACCGGTCAGATCACCGCCGCCGGCAAGGTACCCCCCGCCAAGGTGCTGGTGATTGGTGCCGGTGTGGCCGGTCTGGCCGCCATTGGTGCCGCCGGTTCACTGGGCGCCATCGTGCGTGCCTTCGATACCCGTCCCGAAGTGAAGGAACAAATCAACTCCATGGGTGGCGAGTTCCTGGAACTCGAGTATGAAGAAGACACCGACTCTGCCGACGGCTATGCCAAGGAAATGAGCCAGGCCTTCATCGACGCCGAAATGGCGCTGTTCATGGCCCAGGCCAAAGAAGTCGACATCATCATTACCACCGCGCTTATTCCCGGCAAACCGGCACCCAAGCTGATTACCGCCGACATGGTGGCGGCCATGGCGCCGGGTTCGGTGATTGTGGATCTGGCGGCCCAGAACGGTGGCAACTGCGAGCTGACCAAACCCGGCGAGCTGTTTGTGTCCGATAACGGCGTCAAGATCATCGGTTATACCGATCTCAACGGTCGCCTGCCCACCCAGTCTTCCACCCTGTACGCCACCAACCTGGTCAATCTCGCCAAGCTGTTGTGCAAGGAAAAAGACGGCAATATCAAGGTCGACTTCGACGACGTGGTACTGCGTAACATGACGGTGGTCAAAGACGGTGAAGTGACCTTCCCGCCGCCGGCCATCAGCGTCTCTGCCGCACCCAAGGCGGCCGCCAAGGCCCAACCTCAGGCCGAGCCCCATGCCAAGAAACCGAGCAACCTCAAGTATTACCTCGGTGGCGTTGGCATCCTGCTGTTTGCCTGGCTGTCGGCGGTTGCCCCGGCGGAGTTTCTGTCGCACTTCACCGTGTTCGTGCTGGCCTGCATCGTGGGTTATTACGTAATCTGGAACGTGTCTCACTCGCTGCATACGCCGCTGATGTCGGTCACCAACGCCATTTCCGGGATCATAGTGGTGGGGGCCCTGTCCCAGGTTGGAGCCGGTGGCTTTGTCAGTTTCCTCGCCTTCGTGGCGGTACTGATAGCGTCAATCAACGTGTTTGGCGGTTTTACCGTTACGCACCGCATGCTGAAGATGTTTAGAAAGGGCTAATATAAATGTCACAAGGACTTGTAACTGCGTCTTATCTTATCGCCGCCGTGCTCTTTATTTTGAGCCTGGGCGGTCTTTCCAAGCAGGAGTCGGCCAAGGCCGGTAACTGGTATGGTGTTGCGGGCATGACCATCGCCCTGCTGGCCACCATTTTCAACCCCGAGGTCACCGGCTTGGGCTGGATTATCGTGGCCATGGCCATCGGTGCCGCCATCGGTATTCGTCTGGCACTTAAAGTCGAAATGACCGAAATGCCGGAGCTGATCGCCATTCTGCACAGCTTTGTTGGTCTGGCGGCGGTGTTTGTGGGTATCAACACCTACATCAGCCACGGCGACATGTCTGGCGCCATGCTGAATATTCACAACACCGAAGTCTTTCTCGGCGTCTTCATCGGTGCCGTTACCTTTACCGGCTCCATAGTGGCGTTCTGCAAGCTGCGCGGTCTGGTGTCCTCCAAGCCGCTGATGCTGCCGCATCGCCACAAGTTGAACCTGCTGGCGGTGGTGCTCTCTGCCATTCTGCTGATCTGGTTTGTGCAGGTGGAAGGCGCTACCTTCCCGCTGCTGGTGATGACCCTGATTGCCCTGGCCTTTGGCTGGCATCTGGTGGCCAGCATCGGCGGTGCCGACATGCCGGTGGTGATCTCCATGCTCAACTCCTACTCGGGCTGGGCGGCGGCGGCGGCGGGCTTCATGCTGTCCAATGACCTGCTGATCGTCATCGGTGCCCTGGTGGGCTCCAGCGGTGCCATTCTGTCCTACATCATGTGCAAGGCGATGAACCGTTCGTTTATTTCGGTCATTGCCGGTGGCTTCGGCTCCGACGGTGCCGTGAGCAGCGGTGGTGACGAAGAAGACGGCGAATACACCGAAGTGAACGCCGAAGACGTGGCCGACATGCTGAAGAATTCCAGCTCGGTCATTATCACTCCCGGCTACGGCATGGCGGTAGCCCAGGCCCAGTATCCGGTGGCGGAGCTGGTGTCCAAACTGCGCGCAGCCGGGGTGACGGTACGTTTCGGTATTCACCCGGTAGCGGGCCGTCTGCCCGGGCACATGAACGTGCTGCTGGCCGAAGCCAAGGTGCCTTACGATATCGTGCTGGAAATGGACGAGATCAACGACGATTTCAGCGATACCGATACGGTACTGGTGATTGGCGCCAACGACACCGTCAACCCGTCGGCGGCCGAAGATCCGGCCAGCCCCATTGCCGGCATGCCGGTACTGGAAGTGTGGAAGGCTCAGCAGGTGGTAGTGTTCAAACGCTCCATGAACACCGGCTACGCCGGGGTGCAGAACCCGCTGTTCTTCCGCGAAAACAGCGTCATGCTGTTTGGTGATGCCAAAGACAGCGTGGACAACATCCTCAAGGCGCTGTAATCCTCTCGCATCATGAACCTCAAGGGGCGCTTCGGCGCCCCTTTTGTTTTTTGAAAGGGCAGGGTGCGACAATTTGTCGCATGGTCACAGAGTATGTAATCCCTATGATAAGGCTTCTTTTTATCTGTCAGGATGCCTTTCATGAAACCCTTGCTGCCCCTTGCTCTTGCCGCCCTGTCTTCTCTGGTTGTGTCCCAGGCCGCCTTTGCCCATGCCTCACTGGAAACCAAAACCGCCCCGGCGGGCAGTCATTACAAGGGTGTGATTAAAATTGGTCACGGCTGTGACGGTGCGGCCACCCAGACGCTGCGGGTGCAGCTGCCGCTGGAAGTACAGCATGCCAAGCCTATGCCCAAGGCCGGCTGGCAATTGGAGCTGAAGCGGGAAAAACTTGACGTTCCCTACGATTATTACGGCACACAAGTGAGCGAGGATGTGCGCGAGCTGGTGTGGACCGGGGGCAACCTGAGCGATGATCACTACGACGAGTTTGTGTTTACCGCCCGTCTGGCCGGCGAGCCGGGCGAGACTCTGTATCTGAACACCATTCAGGAATGCACCCAGGGCGAGTTGCGCTGGACCGAAATCCCCGCCGACGGGCAGGATCCTCACGATCTGCCTCATCCGGCGCCGGCCATCACCCTCACCGAAGCCAAGCATCACCACTAAAGATCAAAAAAAGAGAGCCAGAGGCTCTCTTTTTTTATACACAGGAATTGGTGTTGACTACAGTGGCAGGGCTTAGTTGCCGCGGTAGGTAGAGAAACCGTAAGGGCTCAGCAGCAGCGGAATGTGGTAGTGCTCTACGCTGGCGTCGGCAGAGAAGATCACCGGTACTTCCGGGAAGAAGGTGGCGGTGTCGTGCTCTTTGAACCATTCGCCGGTTTCAAAGGTCACGCGGTAGTTGCCGTTTTCCAGCGATTGGCCTTCGGGGAACAGGGCGGTAATACGGCCCTGCTCGTTGGTCACACCGGTGCTGAGCTGAGTCCACTCGTTACCTTGCTGCTGTTCCAGAACCACCTGAACGCCGGGTGAAGGCAGACCGTTTTCCAGGTTCAGTACGTGAACGCTCAGCGGGTTGCCGGCAGCAACGGCCAGAGTAGAAGCACCGGTCAGCATCACGCCGGCCATTACAGATTTAAGCTTGTTCATATTATTTCTCCTGAGGTTCGTCAGTTTCTACATTAAATAAGACAAGGTGGTCTGCAGTGGTTGCAACGGGTTATTTGTCGCGCTGCCGATGTGCTTGCCTGTTGATGGAGCCATAGTGCCTTAGTCGGCATATCAAACCCATTACCTCTGGATTACAAAGTTGTCATCTTGGGTCGAGGCATTACCCGGGCTTGTGTATTGAGTGATACAGTCGGCGCCATCAACAGCAGCCGGCGGGCGAGAGGAGCAGCAGATGAAAATTCTAGTGGTGGAAGACGAGCCAAAAACGGCCGATTACCTGAAGAAGGGATTCAGCGAGTCCGGCTATCTGGTGGAAGTGGCCAAGGACGGACTGGAAGGCAAGTACATGATAGAAGAGGGGAACTTCGACCTCATTATTCTCGACATCATGCTGCCGGGTCTCGATGGCTGGCAACTGCTGAAAACCATTCGCCGTACCTCGGACACCCCGGTTATCTGCCTGAGTGCCCGCGATGCGGTAGAAGACAAGGTGCGTGGGCTGGAGCAAGGCGCGGATGATTATCTTGCCAAGCCATTTTCCTATGCCGAACTGCTGGCGCGGGCACGCAAGCTGCTGCGGCGCGGACCTCAACGCGAGGTGTCCCTGTATGAGCTGGCCGATCTGCAACTGGAGCCATTGAGCCGGCGCGTCACCCGTGGCGGCCAGCGCATCGATCTCACCAACAAGGAGTTTACCCTGTTGCAGCTGCTGCTCAGCCACGAAGGTGAAGTCTTGTCGCGCACCTACATAGCCTCTCAGGTCTGGCATATGAACTTCGACAGCGACACCAATGTGGTGGACGTGGCCATTCGCCGCCTGCGCGGCAAGATAGACGATGCCTATGATCAAAAGCTGATCCACACGGTGCGTGGCATGGGCTACGTGTGCGAGGTAAGAGCGTGAGTAAAATCGGTTCGTCGCTGAGTGTGCGGCTGGCGGTGATGTTTGCCCTGGTGAGCACTTTGCTGCTCGGCAGCATCGGTTTTTATCTGTATTACTCGCTGCAGCGAGAGTTGATTTGGCGAGACGATCAAAGCCTGTTGGGGCGGCTCGAGCACATGCAGGCGCTGCTCAGCGACAGCGACAGCATTGCCACCCTGCGTAACCGACCCCAGCTGTACGCCAACATGCTGGGCAATCAGGACAGCCTGCTGTGGGTGCTGGATTCTGAAGGCGAGGTGCTGATCTCGGTGAATCCCGCCGACCTGCCATTGCCGACCCTGGGGCAGAGTGATCAGTCCCAGCTGGGTTTCGATAAGGACCATCAGGCGCGACTGGCCTGGCGCTATGTGGAATACGAACAGCAGCCCCTGCTGCTGATCGCTGGTAAACAGCTGGAGCCCCGTAATCAGATGCTGGCGGCCTACAAGCTGAAGCTGCTATTGGCGATGGCGGCCGGTGCCCTGGCGGCCTTTATGCTTGGCTGGCTGGTCAGCCGGCGCGGATTGCGGCCGGTACGCCTGCTGGCGCGCCAGGCCGAGACCATTGATGTGCAGCGCCTGCACCGTCGGCTGAATACCGCCCATCTGCCCCGGGAGCTGCAAACCCTGGGCAGCACCCTTAACCAGATGCTGGCCCGGCTGGAAGGCGGCTTCGAACAGTTGTCGCGTTTCTCCGAGGATCTGGCCCACGAAATTCGCACCCCGCTGAGCAACCTGATGGGCCACACCGAGCATACGCTGCGCAAGCCGCGCTCCACCGAGGAATACGAAAGCCTGCTGGCCTCCCATCAGGAAGAATACGAGCGGCTGGCGCGAATGGTCGACAGCATGCTGTTTCTGGCGCGTGCCGAACAACCCAAGGCCTCGATCAATCGACAGGCGCTGGATCTGAACGAGCTGGTCGAGCAGTTGTGCGAGTATTTTGAAGGGGTGGCGGAAGACGAAGACATGCTGCTGCTCAACCAGGCCGAAGGCACCGTCTGGGCCGATCCGGATCTGCTGCGTCGGGCATTGGCCAATCTGCTGGCCAACGCCCTGCGTTACGGTCGTGCCGGCGGCGCCGTGGTGATCAGCAGTTCGGTAGAGCAGGGGCACTGTGTGGTTCGAGTGCATAACCAGGGAATGCCGATTGGTCCCGAGCACCTGCCACGGCTGTTTGACCGCTTTTATCGTTGTGACGCCTCGCGTACCAACTCCGGTAATACCGGTGGTCTGGGGCTGGCGATTGTTCGCTCCATCATGCAACTGCACGAGGGGCGGGTTCAGGTGGAAAGTGATGAAGGCGGCACCGCCTTCATGCTGGCCTTTCCGGAGAAAACTGAAGCGGTCGACTGATTTACGCCATTAAGCGGTCGCGCCTTGCTACTCGTCGACAAAACCCTTATTTTCTAATGTCTTATGGATGTCGGAGTATAAGGTGATGACAAGCTGGCGCGGCGTACTGCCGCTTACCCTGCCGGTGATGATGGGCTATTTGCCGCTGGGCGCCGTGTTCGGGGTGCTGTGGATTGATGCCGGGCTCAGCTGGTACTGGGCCCCGCTGATGAGCATTGTCGTCTATGCCGGTGCGTTGCAGTATCTGGCGGTGGGCATGCTGTCGGCGGGAATCGGCTGGCTTGATCTGGCGGTGGCCTCGCTGCTGGTCAATTTTCGCCACCTGTTTTACGGCCTGTCGCTCTATCACCTGTTGCCGAAAGGCGTGCTGGGCCGACCCTATTTCATCTTCGGCATTACCGACGAAACCTATTCCCTGCTCAGTGCGCCGGGTCAGGTAAACGACAGCAAGACAGCGCTGCTGGTGGTGTTGTTCAATCAGTCATACTGGGTGCTCGGCACCCTGGCCGGCATGGTGCTGGCGCGTGGCTTGCCGCCGGGGCTGCAGGGGCTGGACTTCGCCCTGACCGCACTCTTTACCGTGCTGGCGGTAGAGCAAATCCGTGCCCGGCGTGACTGGGGGGCGGTCTTGCTCGGGCTGGTGGCCGCCGTCGTTGCCGGTATCTGGATAAGTGAGTACTTCCTGCTGGCGGCCTCGGTGATGCTGGTGCTGGTATTGCTGGCCTGGCCGGAATCACAACCGGAGCCCGCCCATGACTGAACTGGATTATCTGCTGGCGGCGCTGATCATGGCGGCAGTCACCTTTGGCCTGCGCGCCTTTCCCTTCGTGGCGCGGGGCTTCATTGCCCATCACCGCCGCATCCAGATCCTGGGGCGGCGCCTGCCGGTGGCGATGATGGTGCTGCTGACCCTCTATGCCATGGGGGTGCACAACTGGAGCAGCCCGGCCGACGGCCGGGCCCAGATAGTGGCGGTAATGGTGGTGGCGGTGTTGCAGGTGTGGCGTCGGCAGGCGCTGCTCAGCATTCTTGCCGGCACTTTGGTGTACATGACGCAGATGAACGGTTGGTTCGGACTCTGATCCGGGCCCGTCATCGGTTATAATCCGGGCCCCCCATTTTTTGGACCCGTGATCATGACCATTGCTGTTGCTCTTCGAACCCGTCTGCTGGGCCTCACCGCCCTGTGCCTGAGTGCCCTGGTACCGGCGCAAGCCGACCCCTTCGTGTTTACCGCCATTCCGGATCAGGACGAGCGCCACCTGACCGAGCGTTTCGGCAAGATCGCCGATTACCTGACCGACAAGCTGGGCGTGGAAGTGCAGTACATTCCGGTAAAAAGCTACCCGGCGGCGGTGAGCGCCTTTCGTAACGATCAGGTGCAACTGGCCTGGTTTGGTGGCCTGACCGGTGTGCAGGCACGCGAACTGGTCCCCGGCAGCGAAGCCATCGCCCAGGGCAAGGAAGACACCACCTTCGTCAGCTACATCATCGCCCACCACAGCACGGGTTTGACCGAAAGTGAGCAATTACCTGCCGAACTGGCCGGCACGCGCTTTACCTTCGGCGACAAGGGCTCGACCTCCGGCCGTCTGATGCCCGAGTTCTTCCTGCGTCAGCACTTCGGTCAGGCGCCGGAGCAGCTGTTTTCCCGGGTCGGTTTTTCCGGTGATCACAACCGCACCATCAGCCTGGTGCAGTCCGGTGCCTTTGAAGTGGGTGCGGTGAACTACGCGGTGTGGGATGCGGAAAAAGCCAAGGGCAACATCGACGACAGCAAGGTCGGTGTGATCTGGTCCACGCCAAGCTACCCGGATTACCAGTGGAGCATTCGCGGCGATGTGAATGCTCGCTTCGGTGACGGCTTCAAGGAAAAAGTACAGCAGGCACTGCTGGAAATGACCGATCCGGCACTGCTGGCGGCCTTTCCCCGTTCCGGCTTCGTCAAGGCTACCAACGCCGATTACGCGCCCATTCGTGACACCGCCGTGGCCATCGGCATCATGGATCCCGCCCAGTAAATGAGTGCCGACAGCTGTCTGTTCCGCTTTCGGCAGGAGTCCCTCGGCTATGCGGGCAGCCCTGTGCTGCACGAGTTGTCGCTCGAGTTGCGCCGGGGTGAAAAAGTGGCCCTGCTGGGGGAGTCCGGCACCGGCAAGAGCACCCTGCTGCGTCGGTTGCGTGAGCTGCGCCCGGCCGAGGTGGCCTGGTGCCCGCAACAGCCGGGACTGGTGCCCATGCTGTCGGCCTTTCACAACATCTACATGGGGCGGCTGAATCGTCACCCGTTCTGGTACAACCTGGCCAATCTGGTGCGGCCGCTGGCGAAGCCCAAGGCAGACATTACCGCCCTGGCGGCGGAGCTGGGCTTGCAACACCAGTTATGGGCTGCCGCCGAGCGGCTGTCGGGCGGTCAGCAGAGCCGGGTCAGCCTGGGGCGGGCCCTGTATCAGCAAAAGCCCATCTTCATCGGCGATGAGCCGGTGTCGGCACTGGACGAGCGCCAGGCCGACGAGCTGTTGCGGCTGATCTGTCGTCGGCACGACACCGTGGTGCTGGCGCTGCATAACGTGGAGCAGGCACTCACTCACTGCACGCGAGTGGTGGGTCTGCGCGAGGGACGGGTGGTGCTGGATGCCGCCAGCCAGACGCTGACGGCGGGCCAACTGCATACCCTGTATCAGCAGCACACCCAGTACCAATGGCGTTGATGGAACGCATATGCTGAAGGCTCGGCCAGAACCCGCTCGCGCCATGGTGCACAGCAGCCTGTTGCTGGTGCTGCTGGCATTGCTGTGCCTGCCCTGGGCCGACTTGTCGATCACGGCGGTGGATCCCTGGGGTGAGCTTGCCCGGCTGGGCGCCGGACTGTTGCAGCCGCAATTGCCGGCGCTGGCCACGCTGGGCGGCGCCATCGCCAACACCCTGGCTTTTGCCCTGCAGGGCGTGGCGCTGGGCGCCGTGCTGGGCCTGGGGCTGGCGGCGGGGTATCGGCATGCGGCCATTCGGCGCTTGTCGGCGGGGCTTCGGGCGGTGCACGAGCTGTTCTGGGCGCTGTTGTTCATTCAGTTGCTGGGGCTGTCGGCCCCGGCCGGCATGCTGGCCATCGCGCTGCCCTATGCGGGCACCTTCGCCAAGATCTACGGCGAGCTGTTTGAAGAGGCGGATCCGTCGCCCGAGCAGGCGCTGGAGCCGGGACTGGGATGGGCCTCGCGGCTGCTGTTTGTACAGTTGCCGCTGTGCTGGCGGCAGATGGCGACCTACACCGGTTACCGGCTGGAGTGTGGCATTCGCAGCTCGGCGGTGCTGGGCTTTATCGGCCTGCCCACCCTGGGTTATCACCTGGAGTCCTTGCTGCGCCAGGGCTATTACGGCGAGGCGGCCAGCTTTTTTTATGCGCTGGTGCTGATTATCGCCACCCTCAAATGGTGGCTCAGGCCCCGGCTGGTGCCGCTGTATCTGCTGGCCGCGCTGCTCTGGCTGCCGCCGGTGGCCAGCCTGAACGGGTCGCTGATGGCGCGTTTCTTTACCGAAGATGTGGTGCCAGCCCCCCTGCGCAGCGGTGACTGGGCCGGGCTGCTGCCCTGGCTGCAGGAGCTGTGGCTGCAGCAAATTGTGCCCGGCCTGTTCAATACCCTGGTGCTGGCCATGCTGGCGCTGCTGGTGACCGGGGTGTTGGCGCTGTTGTGGTTTCCGGCGATTTCACGCCGCTTCGGCAATGGCCTGACTCGCGCCGGCAGCCATGGCTGGCTGGTGCTGATGCGTTCCTTGCCGGAATACCTGCTGGCCTTTATCGGCATGCTGCTGCTGGGGCCGGGCATGTTGCCGGCGGTGCTGGCGTTGGGGCTGCATAACGGCGCCATCATCGCTCACCTGCTCGGCCATCACCTCAATACCCTGACGTTGCGTGAAGACGCGCCCAGGGGGCTTAATCTGTATTGCTTCGAGGTATTGCCCCGTTTGTACCGGGCCTTTCTGGCCTACAGCCTGTATCGCTTCGAAAATCTGATTCGGGAAACCGCCATCCTCGGCATGCTGGGCATTCCGACGCTGGGCTTTTTTATCGACTCGGCATTCAGCGAATTTCGTTTCGACCGGGCCATGGTGCTGCTGCTGGTTTGTGCCGGGCTGAACATGCTGGTGGACTCGCTGGCGCGACGATTGCGGCGTCGGCTGCACCTGAGCAGT
This sequence comes from Oceanisphaera sediminis, assembly GCF_039539745.1. NCBI lineage: Bacteria > Pseudomonadati > Pseudomonadota > Gammaproteobacteria > Aeromonadales > Aeromonadaceae > Oceanisphaera > Oceanisphaera sediminis. The sequence continues at coordinate 36,273 of NZ_BAABDS010000030.1, read as the reverse complement.
AGAGCCGAAATGCTGTGACGGCATGGGCTGCTTGGGTGGCAAAATGCATTTCAGGGTGACGCCAAGCAAGTCTTATGGGATCGTGGTCTCATTCGTACCAATAAGATAAAGGTAACTCGCATGAAAAATACATTGAAGCCGGGAGTGCTCGGCGTGGTGGTATTATTGGCCGCAGGCTGTGCGGGAACCCCGACCACCGGTGAAAAAATGCTGTCTCGCAGCGAGGCGGCACAAGACATCGGCAAGCAGTGGAACCAGGGCAACGAGCTGGTGCTGAAAGGCGAGAAGCTGCAGGCCAAGGGTGAGCGTCAGGTCGAGGACGGCAAAGACAACATCAAGGATGGACAGAGCATGGTCAAAAAAGGTCAGCGACTGATGGAAAAAAGCGAAGCCCGCTATCGCAAGAACTTCCCCGGCGAAACCCTGTAAACAGTCCTGCAAGCGAGATAATAAAACCAGCGGCCCAGGCCGCTGCTTTTATTTTATGGGCCCTGTAGGTTGATTAATTACAGCACCAGACCGCCGTCTATTTTCAGTACCTGACCGGTGATGTAACGGGCCCGGTCACCGGCCAGAAACAGCACCCCTTCGGCAATATCCTGTGCTTCACCCAACGCGCCCAGCGGAATGCGGGCCGTCATTTTCTCGAGTACTTTTTCCGGTACCGCCTGGGTCATCTCGGTATTGATAAAGCCGGGGGCGATGCAGTTGGCGCGGATCTGGGCGCCACCATAGACGAATTCTTTCGCCCACCCCTTGGTCATGGCGATAATGCCGCCCTTGCTGGCCGCGTAGTTGCTCTGGCCTATATTGCCGTCGGTACCCACCACCGACGAGATGCTGACAATGCTGCCCCTGGCCTGCAGCTTCATCAGCGGCAGCATGGCCTGGGTCATCATGAATACGCCCTTGAGATTGACGTCCAGCACTCGATCCCAGTCGGATTCGGTCATTTTTTCGAGCAGGGCGTCGCGGGTGATACCGGCATTGTTGACCAGCACATCGACCCGGCCCTGTTCGTCCATGATACGGCTGTTCAAGGCGCTCAGGGCGACCGGGTCGCATACATCCAGGGTAATGGCGGTGATATTGGCGTAGTCGCCAATCCAGTCTTCGGCCGGTGCCATGTTGATGTCGCAGGCATAGACGCGTGCCGCACCGGCCTGGGCCAGGGTTTCACTGATGGCGCGGCCCAGGCCTCTGGCGGCACCGGTGACAACACAGATTTTTTCATTCATATCGAGGTTTGGCGTATTCATGCTGGCGAGTCCTTGTGTGTGAGTGACGGGGGCAGTTACTCATGGCCCACTCTGGAGTCTACCCTTTATTTTGCGGTGCATTGTTGAATGAGGTAGAAATAATATTAATTTAATGTTGAAAGAAAGCGGTTTTCAGTCGCCACTGTGCTTTCGATTGTGCGCTGCAGTGTAGTTATTGCCGGATGAAAAAGCGAAAGGCGTTTATGACCGTATGGTCAGTCCGAGAGGAGGGAAGTGCAGGGTGCCGGCGGGCGGCCAATAAAAAAGGCCCGCATCATGCGGGCCTTTTGACATTAGCGAATAGCTACGTCATTTCTAGCTTACTGACCGTTCCAGGCGGCAATCATGGCGCGCTCGTCGTCGGTCATGCCGCTCATGTTACCCAGCGGCATGTACTTGCTGGCAACGACCTGCTTGATGCGATCGGCCTGCAGTTTAATCTGCTCGGCAGAGTCCAGTATCACACCCAGAGGGGCGGCGGCAAAGCCGGCCTGAGTCGGGTTGACTGCGTGGCACTGTACGCAACGGTTGTCCATGATGGTTTCTACTTGCGCCAGAGTGACTTCACCAGAGGCCGCACCTTCAACTGCTTGCACGGCGTCACCTGCCTGTTCGGCGTCGGTCACGGTAGCACTGTTTTGAGCCGGAGCCTGAGGCGCCGCTACGGTCTTGGAAGTGCTGGGAGCGCCAACCCAGACGGCAACCAGAATCAGTGCCACACCGGCAATCGGGTAACCAGGACGGATTTTGCCACCGTGCATCAATACAAAGTACTGACGAATCAAGGCACCGGCAAAGATGAACAGCACCATGATCACCCAGGACAGCGAGTGAGTGAAGGTGAAGGAGTAGTGATTACTCAGCATCAGCAATACAACGGGCAGGGTGAAGTAGGTGTTGTGTACCGAGCGCTGCTTGCCACGCAAACCATCAATCGGGTTTGGTTTTTCACCGGCCTTCATGGCATTAACCATGCGGCGCTGGCCCGGGATGATCCAGAAGAACACGTTGGCAGACATGGCGGTGGCCATAACGGCACCGGTCAGCAGGAAGGCGGCACGGCCAGAGAAGATGTGCGTGCTCAGGTAAGCCACCACAACCATCATCACGGCAACGGCAACACTCAGGATACCATCGCGGGTCATGTTGGGGCTGATGCGCTTACACAGCTCGTTATACACAATCCAACCCAGCGCCAGGAAGGCCAGAGCGGCAATGTTTGCCTGGGTGCCAGTCATGTTGGCGGCCCATTCCCACGGGCTGTTGTGATTAACCAGGTAGAAGCTCGGCTTGGTCAGATACAACAGGGTGAAGAGACCAAAACCTGACAACCAGGTGGTGTAGGCCTTCCAGAATGACCAGTGCAGATCTTCCGGCAGATCTTCCGGGCTGCTCGCATACTTCTGGTTGTGGTAAAAACCACCACCGTGCACCGCCCACATTTCACCAAATACGCCTTTTTTCTTACAGGCTTCACCCTTGGGTGGCTTGAGGCCGTTATCCAGCATAACGAAGTAAATTGACTCACCCAGCCATGCGATGGCCGCGATGACGTGCAGCCATCTTATTAATAAGTTACCAAAATCCAGCAGATACGCTTCCATGGTCTTACCTTCTCTGTTTCATATTTTTAGTTGGGACCCTAGCGCATCGAAACAGATGCCCAGCTTGCGTTGAGCCGGGTGCTGAGACCACATGCGCTGCCTTCTCGTGTTCAAATTGTGTACGGATTGAAATTCAAAATGTTGACAATTTGTGTGTAGATTTTTTTCAATTATATGATGAATGTCAATGTTATTTAACAGTGAAATCATATTAAACCTATTGCAAATCCTGAATTAACGTTTTCGACAAAGGTAAAAGCTATATATATCAAAGCCTTGGTGATTACCCTCGATGAAAGCGTTCAGGAATCGGTTTCAGGCTAAAAAATGCCCAGCTGAAACCAAGCGGCATAATAATAGCGGATCTTGTGATCAAATGAGCAGTTAAATTCCGAAAAAAATGTATCGAAGATGGCTACATGTTGCATCAAATCTTGTCGGCCTGCCCTGTACCGCTTCTCGATCGCCGTTGCGTGGGCTAGCCCCGGCCGTTAGCAGGGGCTTGATGGGCCTTGAACTGATCGACCCTGACCTTGAGCAACTGATGTAATGGCGCCGGGTCAAAACCGGTATCCAGCCGGTTCAGCACATGAGCCAGACTCTCTAGCGTCGACAGTGCCTGGCCACCGGGCCCCTTGCGAATGACATATTCGCCGGCCGGTGCCTGGCTGAAACTCAGCGTCGGCAGTTCGCGTAGCCAGGGGTTGAGATGCAACAGCCTGCGGGTCTTGCGCCAGGTGCCGTCCAGTACGATCAATCCTCCGATGTCGGCCTTCGGCAGTGTCGCTCCCTCGGCATCCACATCCAGCGCCTGCTCGGTCGGATACAGCAGCCACCAGCGTCCCCTGGCCGGTGGAGGCAGGGGATCCAGGTATTCGGTGATGGCCAGTTGCATGTCGGGTAATGCCAGCCGCAACAGGGGCACAGTGCTCTTGGCGTGCCTGGCTTCCAGCGGATGCTGCAGTATCAGCACCGGCAAGGGGCAGGGCTGGGGCAAAACATGGGCGCACAGGCAGGCGCTCTGGGGCAGGTGGCAGGCGTGGCAGTAGGATCGGGACATGATACGGTGAGCTTCACGAGTACAAAAGAGCATGATAACGACAAGCGGTTCCGGGATGAAGGCCGGTGATAAAATCGACTTTTCAGGCAGGCTGAACGTAACTGCCGATTGAGGATCCGGCGCGGATCGGGGACAATAGCCTCCGTTTTATCTGTCGTTCCCCGAGTGAAGCGCCGACCGTTGCCCTTTGCTCCTTCATCAAAGTAGAAGAAAGCCGACCATGTCATCACCGCAATTCCAGCAGGAAGTCGCCAAGCGCCGTACTTTCGCCATTATTTCGCACCCGGATGCGGGTAAGACCACCATCACCGAAAAGGTACTGTTGCACGGGCATGCCATTCAGACCGCGGGTACCGTCAAGGGCCGGGGCTCCAACCAGCATGCCAAGTCCGACTGGATGGAAATGGAAAAGGAGCGGGGCATCTCGGTCACCACCTCTGTGATGCAGTTTCCCTACAACAACTGCCTGATCAACCTGCTCGACACCCCGGGGCATGAAGACTTCTCGGAAGATACCTACCGCACCCTGACCGCGGTGGATTCCTGCCTGATGGTGATTGACGGCGGTAAGGGCGTAGAAGACAGAACCCGCAAGCTGATGGAAGTAACCCGGCTGCGCGACACCCCCATCGTCACCTTCGTCAACAAGCTCGACCGGGATATTCGCGATCCGATGGAGCTGCTGGACGAAGTCGAGACCGAGCTGAACATGATGTGCGCGCCCATCACCTGGCCCATTGGCAGTGGCAAGTGGTTCAAGGGGGTGTATCACCTGCACCGCGATGAAGTCATTCTCTACCAGCCGGGTAAGGGGCATACCATCCAGGATGTGAAAATCATCAAGGGGCTCGATAATCCGGCGCTGGATGAGGTGATGGATGAAAAAGAAATTGCCGACTTGCGTGAAGAGCTGGAGCTGGTGCTGGGTGCCGCTACCGAGTTCGATCACGAGCTGTTTCTCCGTGGTGAACTGACGCCGGTCTATTTTGGTACCGCCCTGGGCAACTTCGGTGTGGATCATGTGCTGGACGGCCTGAGCACCTGGGCGCCGGCGCCGATGCCGCGTGCTACCCATGACCGTGAGGTGAACGCGAGCGAAGAGAAGTTTTCCGGTTTCGTGTTTAAGATCCAGGCCAACATGGATCCCCGTCACCGGGATCGTATCGCCTTCATGCGTATCGTGTCCGGCAAATACAGCCAGGGCATGAAAATGAAGCATGTGCGCCTGGGCAAGACCATCAGCATTTCCGATGCGGTGACCTTCATGGCCGGCGATCGAGAGCGGGCAGAAGAAGCCTTCGCCGGCGATATCATAGGTCTGCACAACCACGGCACCATCCAGATTGGCGACACCTTCACTCAGGGGGAAGACATCAAGTTTTCCGGCATTCCCAACTTCGCCCCTGAGCTGTTCCGTCGCATTCGGCTGCGGGATCCGCTCAAGCAGAAGCAGTTGCTCAAGGGCCTGGTTCAGCTGTCGGAAGAAGGGGCGGTACAGCTGTTCCGTCCGCTCGACAACAACGACCTGATCGTCGGCGCCGTCGGTGTGCTGCAGTTTGAAGTGGTGGTGGCACGACTGAAGTCCGAATATAACGTGGACGCCCTGTACGAGTCGGTCAACGTCTCCACTGCTCGCTGGGTATACTGTGATGATGCCAGGAAGCTGGACGAGTTCCGGCGCAAGGTGTCGAACAACCTGGCGCTGGATGGCGGTGACAACCTCAGCTACATAGCGCCGACCATGGTCAACCTGAATCTGGCGCAGGAACGCTACCCGGATATTCAGTTCAGCAAGACCCGCGAACATTGATCTAGTCGCTCCCGATAACAGCCCCGGCCTTTGTGCCGGGGCTTTTTTATTTTCGCCCGGCGGTTAAGCTGAATCTAAACCGACTTTGGAATTGCCCGATGATCTTGACCGACAGCCATTGCCATTTCGACTTTGCCGCCTTCGATGACGACCGTGCCGGCCACTGGCGGCGGGCGCAGGCCGTGGGCGTGCGCCGGCTGGTGATACCGGGGGTGGAGGAAGCACGCTGGCCGGCACTGCCGGGACTGTGTGCCTCGCTGCCCGGTGTTTACCATGCGTTGGGGCTGCATCCCTGGTGGGTGGCCGATGCCTCCGCCGGCTGGCAGAAAAAACTGGAGCAGGCGCTGGACCGGGCCGATGCGCGCTGCGTCGCCCTGGGCGAGATGGGGCTGGATGGCACACTGGCACTGTCGGCGACCGAGCAGGAGGCGGCGCTCAATGCTCAACTCAGGCTGGCCCGGGAGCGGGCGTTGCCGGTGATACTGCACAGCCACAAAACCCACGATCAACTGCTGAAATGGCTGCGCCGTACGCCACCGGTGGGGGGCGTGCTGCACGGTTTTTCCGGCTCTCTGCAGCAGGCCGAGGCATTCTGGAAGCTGGGTATTCATCTCGGCATCGGCGGCACCATCACCTATCCGCGCGCCAGTAAAACCCGCAAGACCATCGCCGCCATGCCGGTGGAGGCCCTGGTGCTGGAAACCGATGCGCCGGACATGCCATTGTGCGGCTTTCAGGGCCAACCCAATCACCCGGCACAATTACCACGCGTGTTGAGCGCGCTGGCCGGGTTGCGCCGGCAGGATCAGACCACCCTGGCCGGGCAGTTGGAAGACAACGTGAACCGGCTGTTCGGCTGGCGCTGAATCTGCTTTGGCAGTGCCTTCATTCCGAACATGATAATTTTATTGACTTTTTTATCGATTATTACCGCCGGTTACCTATTCTGTGAGCAACGACTTCGTATAAGCTGAGCCAGATGACAATGACTGTCGAATGAAGGTGACGGTTCTGGCTGGCGCTGAAAGGATAGAGATATGACCTTGCTCATGAGTCTGGTAGGGATGATGGTGTTGGTGTTTGTCGCCATTCTGTTCTCAAGCAACAGGGCGGCCATTCGGCTGCGTACCGTGGGTGGCGCCTTCGCCCTGCAGGCCGGGCTGGGTGCGCTGGTGCTGTACGTGCCGATAGGCAAGGAGATGCTGCAGTCACTGTCGGCAGGGGTAACCCAGGTGATTGCCTACGGCAACGACGGCATAAACTTTCTGTTTGGCGGTCTGGTGGGGGAGGCGGCCTCTAACAGCGGTCTGGGCTTTATTTTTGCGCTGCGGGTGCTGCCGGTCATTATCTTCTTTTCTTCGCTGATCGCGGTGCTTTATTATCTTGGCATCATGCAATGGGTGATCCGCCTTTTGGGCGGCGCCTTGCAGCGGCTGCTGGGTACCACGCGCACCGAGTCGCTGTCGGCTACCGCCAATATCTTCGTGGGTCAGACCGAAGCCCCGCTGGTGGTGCGTCCCTTTATCGCCAACATGACCGACTCCGAGCTGTTTGCGGTGATGTGCGGCGGCCTGGCCTCGGTGGCCGGCTCGGTGCTGGCCGGTTATGCGGCCATAGGGGTGCCGATGGAGTATCTGATTGCCGCTTCCTTCATGGCGGCGCCGGGCGGCCTGCTGTTCGCCAAGCTGATCATGCCCGAAGTTGAAATGCCCGCCACCAATGGATCTCTGGACCAGGTTGAGCATGAACAAGACGAAAGGCCCGCCAATATCATCGATGCCGCCGCCATCGGCGCCAGCTCCGGCCTGAGGCTGGCGGTGAATGTGGGGGCCATGCTGCTTGCCTTTATCGGTCTGATTGCGCTGGTTAACGGTATGCTGGGCGGGCTTGGTAGCTGGGTGGGGATGGAGAGCCTGAGCCTGGAGCTGTTGCTTGGCTGGTTGTTTGCGCCGCTGGCCTTTTTACTCGGCGTGCCCTGGGAAGAGGCGATTATCGCCGGCTCTTTCATCGGCCAGAAACTGGTGCTTAACGAATTTGTTGCCTATATCAACTTTGCCCCCTACCTCGACAATAAACTGCTGGTGGAAGGCACCGGGCAGATGATGTCTGATCATACCAAGGCTATTATTTCCTTTGCCTTGTGCGGTTTTGCCAACCTGGCCTCGGTGGCCATTCTGTTGGGTGGCCTCGGCGGCATGGCGCCCGGTCGTCGGCACGATATCGCCCGTTTCGGCCTCAAGGCGGTACTGGCCGGTACCCTGTCCAATCTGATGTCCGCCACCATCGCCGGTTTCTTCCTGGCGCTGGCAGGAATGCAGTAATTGCACCGGGCCAACATCGTCATGACATGACGGCAGGAGAAAAGATGACTGACACCCTATTGCAGGCTGCCGCCCGCCAGGCCCTGAGCCTGATGGATCTGACCAGCCTTAATGACGACGACACCGATGAAAAGGTGGCCGACCTGTGCCGAGCGGCAGTGACTCCGTTTGGTGCTGTCGCCGCCGTCTGTGTCTATCCGCGTTTTATCGGTGTGGCGCGCCAGACCCTGAATGAGGCGGAATCGACGGGGCAGATAAAGATTGCCACCGTCATTAATTTTCCTCACGGTGGTGACGATATCGACGTTGCCGTGCGGGAAGCCCGAGCGGCGGTAGCGGCCGGCGCCGACGAGGTGGATCTGGTGTTTCCCTGGCGTACCCTGCTGGCAGGTAACGAAGAACAGCTGGGGCTGGCGCTGGTCACCGCCTGCAAGGCCGTCTGTGGCGAGGTGAAGCTCAAGGTGATTATCGAAAGCGGTGAGCTGAACAGCGCCGTCATGATTCGCCGCGCCGCCGAGCTTGCCATCGAGGGCGGCGCCGACTTTATCAAGACCTCTACCGGCAAGGTGGCGGTCAATGCCACCCTGGCGGCGGCGGAAATCATGCTGAACACCATTCGCGATTCAGGCAGAGAAGTCGGCTTCAAGGCCGCCGGCGGGGTGCGTACCACCGAAGAGGCGCAAGACTATTTACGGCTGGCGGCTCGCATCATGGGGCCGGACTGGATCAGCCCCCGGCATTTTCGCTTCGGTGCCTCCAGCCTGTTGAATCACCTGCTGCAGACCCTGGGTGCCGATGATGTGAACACGCAAGCAACCGGTTACTGAGCCGGTCTTGATGGTTTGTCGACTCCGGCTTTGAAGCCTGGCCGACATTGAATGACCATAAGTCACAGGAGAAAACATGAAACGCGCCATTGTGCTGGTACTCGACTCCTTCGGCATCGGTGCCGCCGCCGATGCCGCCCGCTTCGGTGACGAAGGTGCCGACACCCTGGGTCATATCGCCGCCGCCTGCGCCAGCGGAACAGCCAATCAGGGTCGTCAGGGGCCGCTGAGCTTGCCCAATCTGGCCCGGCTGGGTCTTTTTCATGCCCATGCCGACAGCACAGGCCGGGTAGCCGAGGGCGTGACCCTGCCGACCGAGGTGGTGGGCAGTTACGGTTACGCGCAGGAGCTGTCTTCCGGCAAGGACACGCCGTCCGGCCACTGGGAGATGGCCGGCGTGCCGGTGCTGTTCGACTGGGGTTATTTTCTCGAACTCGAGCACAGCTTTCCTTCGTCCTTGATTGAGGCGTTGATCGAACAGGCGCAGCTGCCCGGCATTCTGGGTAATTGCCATGCCTCGGGCACCACCATCCTCGAACAACTGGGTGAAGCGCATATCAAGAGTGGCAAGCCTATCTGCTACACCTCGGCCGACTCGGTGTTTCAGATTGCCGCTCATGAAGAACGCTTCGGCCTGGAGCGGCTCTATCGGGTCTGTAACATTGCCCGCGAGCTGCTGATGCCCTACAACATAGGTCGGGTCATCGCCCGGCCTTTCATCGGTAACAGCGCCGCCGACTTCGCCCGCACCGGCAATCGGCGGGATTACAGCATAGCGCCGCCGGCACCGACGGTGCTGCAGAAGCTGGTGGAGGAAAAACAGGGCGAGGTGGTGTCTATCGGCAAAATAGCCGACATCTACGCCCATTGCGGCATCACCCGGAAGATCAAGGCCACCGGGCTGGATGCCTTGTTCGAGGCCACCCTGAACGCGCTGGAAGGAGCTGGTGATCAAACCCTGATCATGACCAACTTCGTCGACTTCGACTCCAGCTTCGGGCATAGACGCAACGTGGCCGGCTATGCCGCCGAGCTGGAAGCCTTTGATCGCCGCTTGCCCGAGCTGCTGGCGAAATTGCAGCCGGAAGATCTGCTGATCATGACCGCGGATCACGGCTGTGATCCCACCTGGCCCGGTACCGAGCATACCCGCGAACATGTGCCGGTGATCTGCCTCGGCGGCGGACTCAGGCCGGGAGCGCTCGGTAAACGCGACACCTTCGCCGACATCGGCCAGAGTCTGGCCCACTACTTCGGCACCAGCCCGATGGATTACGGCACCTCGTTTTTGTAATACCCATAAGATCAAACCTGTGTAGGGCTATTCACACCTCGGACAAAGGGCCCGCTCCGCCGACTCGCTATGGGACTTGCCGCTCACTGTTTCTGCCTGCTGCGAACATTCACTGGATGTTCGGTCAGGCTGATACAGTTCGTCATGGCGAGACAAGCTCGCCCCATCTACGCTCTCTGTTTCATCCCTGAAACAGAAGGTCGGCGGAGCAGATCCCTTTATCCTCCTTGAAGCTCCGGCATCGCCTGTTGGCTCCGTCTGCAGCAAACTCGATGTTCAATAAGAGGAAACAGAGACTGCCTCCCACGACCGTGAAATGCCATGGACGGCATTTCCGAGCCCCCATGGATGGGTTTATGGCGTGTCGAGGGAGGAGGCTGTGTTGCCTCTGGAGCTGAGAACCAATAGATGACCAGGTATCTAACTGGATTGTTATGACGGCGAGTCGGCGGAGCGGGCCCTTTGTCCGACTTATCGTAAAGCCCCAAGGCCCCAAGCATGTAGAAACAGAAAAGGCGCCCGAGGGCGCCTTTGTCATTCAATGGCAGTTACGCTTACGCGTTGTCTTCCAGACCGACGATCAACCAGGGCGCATTGTCCTTGGTCAGATCGCGTTCCAGGTGCCATACCTCGCGAATGTCCTGCTCAACGCCTTCGCTGCTGTCGCGGTAGCGACCGCTGAACTGGATGCTGACCTGGGCCTGATAAGAGGTGTGGTCGGCGCGTACCAGTTCGGCATCCACAAACATCACCTCGGTGTGCTGGTCACCGCTCAGCTTGGCGCGTTCCTGGCTCAGCTCGGCAAACAGCTCGGGCGTCACGTATTCGCGAATCTTCTCCAGATCGTTCTGGTTCCAGGCTTGCTGCAGGGTGCGATAGTGCTCGCGAGAGCCTTGCAGAAATGCCTGCATGTCGAAGCCCTGAGGCAGGTCGAAGGGGACATCGCTGGGCACAAAGCCGGAAGCGGCGTTGCCACCGGTAGCAGACTGACCGGGCGCGTTAAACGGCTTGGGTGCTTCAAACTGCTGCGGGCCGTTGTAAGCCGCTCTGGGGGCTGGCGCCTTGTTCTTGCGCAGAGCCTTGAACACCATGACGCCGGCAAAGGCCAGGCCCGCTATCATCAGGAAGTCCATGATCTGGAAACCTTCGAAGGCGCCGGAGCCCATCAGCCAGGCCAGCATGCCACCGGCCAGCAGGCCACCGAGCAGACCACCCATCAGGCCCGATTTTTTCGGTTGCTGGGTCTGGCCGGCGGTGTTTTTACCGGCGGTTTGTTGCTGGGCAGCCGGCTGGCTGGGCGCGGTTTTGTAGGATTTGCCGACGGAACGGCTGCCGCCACCCATTTTACGGGCCTCGGCATCAAAGGCGGTGGCAGTGATGCCAACGGCGAAAATCAGGGTAAACAGGGCAAGAAGTTTACGCATTGTAGTTTCCTTGAGTGACAGACAGGCAACATCCTAAAGCAGCGACATGTTATGTCAACTGGTGATTAATAAAGCCCCAGCCTGCCTGACCCGGGCGAACGGTGACGGCTGAGGATGATGCCGGTCATTCCGAGCCCGGAACAGCATGGCAGCGATACGACATCGACCTTGCAGCGAAATTGCGTGGCTATTGCCGAGTGCAGAGACAAGAATGGGCCTTTCAGAGCCGATGAAAAATCCTGATAATAGGGTCTGCTGCCAAACCAGAGAGAGAACCGATGAGCGAGAAAACCGTCACCAAAGCCGATCAGGCCGTGGCCCAGCTGAAGATGGCGCCTCACTCCTTCGAGGCGGAACAGTCCGTATTGGGTGGGCTGCTGCTGGATAACAATGCCTGGGATCGAGTGGCGGAAAAGGTCTCGGAGCCGGACTTTTACAGTCGGCCGCACCGGCTGATTTTTCAGGCCATGCAGCGACTGAGCCAGCTCAGCAACCCCATCGACTTGATCACGGTGCAGGAAGAGCTGGAACGGCACGAGTCGCTGGACACGGTGGGCGGCTTCTCTTATCTGGTGGAAATTGCCAAGAATACCCCCAGCGCCGCCAACATCGGTGCCTATGCCGACATAGTGCGCGAGCGGGCGGTGGTACGGGAAATGATCTCGGTGGCCAACGAGATTGCCGAGGCCGGTTTCGATCCTCAGGGGCGCAACTCCACCGCGCTGCTGGATCTGGCCGAAACCAAGGTATTCAAGATTGCCGAAAGCCGAACCAATGCCAACGAGGGGCCGCAACCGCTGCGGGTGTTGCTCGAAAAGACCATAGATCGCATCGAAGAGCTGTATAAAAATCCTCATCAGGGCATTACCGGTGTGTCTTCCGGTTACTCGGATTTGGATAAAAAAACTGCGGGCTTCCAGTCTTCGGACCTGATTATAGTGGCAGCCCGACCTTCTATGGGTAAAACGACTTTTGCAATGAACCTTTGCGAGCACGCTGCACTGACAAGTGACAAACCTGTGCTCATATTCTCCTTGGAAATGCCATCTGAGCAGATTATTATGCGGATGCTTGCTTCCCTGGGACGTATCGATCAAACCCGCATACGGACCGGGCAGCTGGATGATGAAGATTGGGCTCGTTTGTCCTCGACCATGGGCATGCTGCTGGAAAAAGGTCAGCTCTATATCGATGACTCTTCCGGCCTGACGCCGACCGAAGTTCGTTCCCGCGCCCGGCGCGTGGCGCGGGAGCACGGCGGCATCAGCATGATCATGATCGACTATCTGCAATTGATGACGGTGCCCAGTCTGTCCGATAACCGTACGCTGGAAATCGCCGAGATCTCCCGCTCGCTCAAGTCGCTGGCCAAGGAGTTGAAGGTACCGGTGATTGCGCTGTCCCAGCTTAACCGAAGCCTGGAGCAGCGGGCCGACAAGCGGCCGGTTAACTCGGATCTGCGGGAATCCGGCTCTATCGAGCAGGATGCCGACTTGATCATGTTTATCTACCGGGACGAGGTCTATCACGACGACACCCCGGAGAAAGGCATCGCCGAAATCATCATCGGCAAGCAACGGAACGGACCCATAGGCAAGGTTCGGCTGACGTTTCAGGGGCAGTTTTCCCGCTTCGATAACTATGCCGGGCCGGATTTCGATGATGATTATTAAGGAGCAGAGATGGATGCACATGGGGCGGTGGCCCGCATCAGTCTGGAGGCAGTTCGACATAACCTGCAGGTAGCAAAGCAGCTGGCACCCACGGCCAAAGCCATGGCGGTGGTGAAAGCCAATGCCTATGGCCACGGCGATTTGACCGTGGCGGCGGCGCTCAAGGACGACGCCGACCTGTTTGCGGTGGCCCGGTTTGAAGAAGCACAAAAATTGCGCGCCGGCGGCATTCGCCAGCCGATTCTGCTGCTGGAAGGGTTTTTCAACCCGGCCCAGCTGGAATTCTCTGCGCTGAACAACTTCCACCTCTGCATTCATCAGTATGCCCAGCTCGAGGCACTGGAACAGACGCCGTTGGCGGCACCGGTGACGGTGTGGGTGAAAATAGACTCGGGCATGCACCGTGTCGGTTTTGCCCCCGAGCAGGCCGATGAAGTCTTTGCCCGGCTGGCGGCCATCGCTCAGGTGGTGCAGCCGGTGAATGCCATGACCCACTTCGCCCGGGCCGACGAGCCAGATCAGCAGGCGGTGACCGAGGCGCAGATTGCCCGCTTCAAGCAGGTGACCGCCGGTAAGGTCAAGCATACCGCCCTGTGCAACTCTGCCGGCGTTATCGCCTTTCCCGACGCCCACGCCGACTATATTCGTCCCGGTATCATGCTCTATGGCATTACCCCGTTTGGCGATCGGCAGGGCACCGATTTCGGCCTGCGTCCGGCGATGAACTTCACTACCAGCCTGATTGCGGTGCGCGAGCACAAGGCCGGGGAGCCGGTGGGCTATGCCGGCTCCTGGGTCAGCCCGCGCGATACCCGGATCGGGGTGATTGCGGTCGGTTACGGCGACGGCTATCCACGCATGGCACCTGCCGGCACCCCGGTGCTGATCAACGGTCGCCGGGTCACGCTGGCGGGCCGGGTGTCGATGGACATGGCCACCGTCGATCTGGGTCCGGATGCCACCGACCAGGTGGGTGACGAGGTGCTGCTGTGGGGCGAAGGCCTGGCAGCGGAAGAAGTGGCCCGTCACATAGGCACCATCGCCTACGAGCTGGTCACCCGCATGACGGCGCGTCCTCGACTCGAATACGTCGACTGACGCCGCCGTTGGTTGCCAGAAGGAGAAGGCCAGCCCCGTTAGGGGCTGGCCTTTTTTGTACCTGCTTACGTCTGTGGTAATAGGGTTATTGACGGCTGAACAAGGGGGCCGGTGTCCGGGATCGAAACCAGGCCAGCAGCAATAGCGCCGGCAGGTTCATCAGAATGCCGTACAGCAGCGCCATCATCGCCAGCTCGTCGGATCCCAGTTGGGTATAGGCCACCAGAATGGCGATGGCGCCGTTCTGAATGCCGACTTCAAACGCCAGACTGCGGCAGCTTGCCGCCGGGCAGCGGGCCAGCCTGGCCAGCAGATACCCGGCACTCAGCGCCAGGGCGCACAACAGCAACATGGCCAGCGCCGAGCGACCCAGCAGCGACGGCAGCTGCTGCAGGTTGCGGGCCACCAGCGCCAGCAGCAGCAGCATGAACAGAAACCCGACCAGCTGTTTCAAGCGAGGTTGATGCCGATCCACCCAGGTGCGGTGGTAGCGGCGAATCATCATGCCAACCACCACCGGCACGATGCAGATCAAGGCCAGCTGCGTCATGGTCGGCCCCAGTGGCAGCGCCAGGGTGCCGTTGTCGATGCCGAGCCAGGGTAACTGGATCATGATGGCCACCGGCATCCACAGTGGGGCCAGCAGGCCGACACATGCGGTCAGGCTGATGGAAAGGGCGGTGTCGCCGTCGGCCAGAAAGCTGAACATATTGGAGGTGGCGCCGCCGGGCGCGGCGCTAATCAGGATCAGTGCCGCCGCGGTGGTGGTAGGCAGATCCAGAGCCACAATCAATAACCAAGCCAGCAGTGGCAGCAATCCCCATTGCATGGCCAGCCCCAGTATCAGGGGCCGAGGTTTTTGCCGTAAACGGCTGAAGTGGTGAGTTTCCAGCGTCATGCCCATCACCAGGGTCATCAGCGCCAGCATCAGGGGCAACAGTATGGTCAGCACAGGGGCCATGGCCTCGACAGTTGTTGATGAACAACAGGCGAGGGTAGCATGGCCGGTGTTTTATGGGCTGATCCGGATCATGATTCGGATCCACGACGATGAATAAACTCGTTCTTGGCCGGGTTCCATTTCAGATAATACCAGGGAGTATCGGTCTGCCAGACCGGGAAGGTGATTTCAATCTGGTTATCTTGGTAGCGGTAGAGCGAGGTACTCATGTTGACCTCGCTCGCCAGTAAAAAGGCGACCAGCAGCAGTAACAGTCCTTTGATTAGCGTACCCATCGTGCATCCTTGTCGAGATGGAATACATTAACTATATCAGCAGTTCGAATGTTCCGCCTGGCACTGTTGGCAATGACCATGCGCCTCGATGGATTGGCTGGTGATGGCAAAGCCGTGTAGTCGGGCCTGATGCTCGAACGCATTGTTGATGGCTTCGTCGTGCAGCTCGACCACCTGGCCGCAGTGGGTGCAAATCAGCAATTGCATGGGATGATGCTCGGCAAAATGATCACAGAACAAAAAAGCATTGAGCGATTCCACCTTGTGTACGAACCCCTGCGCCAGCAAAAAGTCCAGCGCCCGGTACACGGTGGGCGGCTTGGCGTTGGGCTCCAGCTCCTTGAGCCGGTCCAGCAAATCGTAGGCGCTGACCGCACCCTTGTGCCCGGCCATCAGGGTAAAAACGTGGCGGCGGGTGGGGGTAAAACGCACGCCACGCTGCTGACACAATTGCTCGGCACGCTCAAGCTGGTGTTGAATCGACATGAATGATGATGACCTTTAATGACTTCTGGTCGCATCTTACCACAGCCGGATCCGCCTTCACCCGATCAAGGTTGGGTCTGTGAGCCAGCTTGGGTATAATGCCCGGCTCTTTGGTCAAAAAGTCGTCACCTTCATGAGTCATTATCCCAGCGCCCGTTTTTCCGTTGCTCCCATGCTCGACTGGACGGATCGTCATTGCCGTTATTTTCATCGCCTGCTCAGCCGCCATGCCCAGCTGTACACCGAAATGGTGACCACCGGCGCCATTATTCACGGCAAGGGTGATTATCTGGCATTCAGCGAGCAGGAGCATCCACTGGTGCTGCAACTGGGTGGCAGTGATCCGCAAGCGCTGGCCCGTTGTGCGGAGCTTGCCGAACAGCGCGGCTATGACGAAATCAACCTCAATGTGGGTTGCCCCTCGGATCGGGTGCAAAACGGCATGTTTGGTGCCTGCCTGATGGCCGAGCCCCGGCGGGTGGCCGACAGCGTGGCCGCCATGAAAGCGGCGGTGGCGATTCCGGTGACGGTGAAAACCCGCATCGGCATCGATGAACAGGACAGCTACGCGTTTCTCTGTACTCTGGTCGACGGACTGGTGGACGCCGGAGTCGATGCGCTGGTGGTACATGCCCGCAAGGCCTGGCTCAAGGGCCTTAGCCCCAAGGAAAACCGCGAAATCCCGCCGCTCGACTACGAACGGGTGTATCGGCTCAAGCGCGACTATCCCGCGCTGACCATCGCCGTGAACGGTGGCATCAAGACGTTGGAAGAGGCGAAACAGCATCTGACGCATCTGGATGGCGTTATGCTGGGCCGCGAAGCCTATCAAAACCCCTACCTGCTGGCGCAGGTGGATGCGGCGCTGTTCGGTGACCGGCATGAGGTGCCCAGCCGCCATCAGGTGGTGCGCAACCTGCTGCCCTACATAGAGCAGCAGCTGACCCGGGGCACCTATCTTGGCAATGTTACCCGCCATACCCTGGGCATCTTTCAGGGATTGCCGGGCGCGCGGGCCTGGCGACGTCACCTGAGTGAAAACGCCCATAAACCCGGTGCCGGCCCGGAGGTGGTAGAAGCGGCCATGGCCAGGGTGCCGGAGTCGGTACCCGAGACCATGCCGGAACCTGGCCTGGGTGTTGCCGGCTGAGCATAATGCTCTCCCATGCCGACATAGAGGCGTGAGGTATTTAAGCGGGAACCCTGGTCGCACAGGGTTCCCGCTTTTTATGGTTGTTGATAGCTAAAGATTATCAAAGTTGTTGGTTATAACGATTTCAGCAATGGGTTGGTTGTAGGCATAATGACCCTACTCAAGCGAAACGTACCGAATAAGGATCACTCTATGTTGACTGATAAAACCGGCCAGGCCATTCCCCAGGTTACCTTCAGAACCCGTCAGGGCGAGCATTGGGTCGACGTGACCTCTGACGAGCTCTTCAAGGACAAGACGGTGGTGGTGTTCTCTTTGCCCGGCGCCTTTACCCCGACCTGCTCTTCCACTCACCTGCCGCGTTACAACGAGCTGGCGCCGGTGTTGTTTGAAAACGGCGTGGACGACATTATCTGTATCAGCGTCAACGATACCTTTGTCATGAACGCCTGGCTCAAGGATCAGGAGGCGGAGCACATTCGGGTAATTCCCGATGGTAATGGCGAGTTCACCGATGGCATGGGCATGCTGGTCGACAAGCAGGATCTGGGCTTCGGCAAGCGCTCCTGGCGTTATTCCATGCTGGTGAAAAACGGCATCATAGAGCAAATGTTCATCGAGCCCAACAAGCCGGGTGACCCCTTCGAAGTATCGGACGCCGATACCATGCTGGCGCACATCAACCCGCAGGCGGCCAAGCCATCTGCCATTACCCTGTTCAGCAAGCCGGGTTGTCCCTTCTGTGCCCGCGCCAAGCAACTGCTGCTGGAGAAGGGCATGCGCTATGAAGAAGTGATATTGGGTCAGGATGCCACCAGCATAAGCCTGAAGGCGGTATCGGGCCGCAGCACGGTGCCACAAATCTTCATCGATGGCCGACATATCGGCGGCAGCGACGAGCTGGCAGAGCATCTGGCATAAACTAGAGTAAAGGGGCGAAAGCCCCTTTTTCCTGTTCCGGTTATTCCCATTCCCGCTTTCCATCCCGGAGGTTCGTCGTGCTCAAGCATATCAGCGCCGAGGTCGCCATTATTGGTAGCGGTACCGCCGGGCTGGCGGCCTGGCGTGCCGCCCGTGCCCATCATAAGCATGTGATCATGATTGAAAACGGTCCCTATGGCACCACCTGTGCCCGGGTGGGCTGCATGCCTTCCAAGTTGTTGATTGCCGCCGCCGACAGCGCGCATCAGGTGCGTCAGGCACCCGGTTTTGGCATTTATCCGGGCGAGTTGGTCATCGATGGGCATGCGGTCATGTCCCGGCTCAAGGCCGAGCGGGATCGCTTCGTCGGCTTTGTGCTCGACTCGGTGGCCTCGATAGCGGACGAGCACAAGATCGTCGGTCATGCACGTTTCCAGGATGAACACACACTGCTGGTGGATGATCATACTCGAATCGAGGCGAAAACCGTGGTGATCGCCACCGGATCCCGGCCCGTCTATCCGGATGACTGGCGTCGTCTCGGTGATCGACTGCTGATCAACGACGATGTGTTCGAGTGGGACAGGTTGCCGAGCTCGGTGGCGGTGTTCGGCCCCGGCGTTATCGGCCTGGAGCTGGGGCAGGCGCTGCACCGGCTGGGCGTTCGCGTCTGGATGTTTGGCATGGGAGGCAAGACTGGCCCCTTTACCGATCCTCGGGTGATGGCCTGCGCCGAACATCATTTACAGCAGGAATTCTTTCTCGATGCGGATGCCGAGGTGCAGCGCATGGAGCGCAACGGCGAGCAGGTGGACATCGACTTTTGCAATGCCGAAGGCGTGACCGAAGGCATTACGGTGGACTATGTGATTGCCGCCACCGGTCGGCAGCCCAATGTTGACCGCCTGGACCTTGAGTCGCTGAACATCAAGCGGGACGACAGGGGCGTGCCGGTGGTGGATCCCTGCACCATGCAGACCAGTGTGGCGCATATTTTTGTGGCCGGTGACGCCAGTAACCTGTTGCCGCTGTTGCACGAGGCCAGCGATCAGGGACGCATCGCCGGGGATAACGCGGGTCGTTATCCCGAGGTGCGGGCCGGTTTGCGCCACAGCACTCTGTCGGTGGTGTTTACCGCGCCGCAAATCGCCATGGTAGGCAACAGTTTCGCTGAGCTTGAGCGGCGTTACGGGGATGGCGGTTTCGCCATCGGTCAGGCGAGCTTTGAGGATCAGGGCCGCAGCCGGGTGATGCGGCGTAATCAGGGATTGCTGCGGCTCTATGGCGAGCCGGGCAGCGGCTTGTTTCTCGGTGCCGAAATGACGGCGCCGGATGCGGAGCACCTGGCTCACCTGCTGGCCTGGGCGCATCAGAGTCGAATGACGGTAGCGCAAATGCTGACCATGCCGTTTTATCACCCGGTCGTGGAAGAGGGACTCAGAACCGCACTGCGGGATCTGCACACCAGCCTGCGGCAGGGAGCCGCCATGGGGGATCCCTGCATGGAGTGCGGGGTGGGGAGCTAGCCCCGGGCCGGCTTTTCATTTGCGGTTAAATCGGTAATGATGGCCGCAAACGCGCATGCTGATAACGGGGAAGACGTGAATTTAAGGGATCTGGAATATCTGGTGGCGCTGGCCGAAGAGCGCCACTTTCGCAAGGCGGCGGAAAAATGTTTTGTCAGTCAACCGACCCTGAGCGGCCAGCTGCGCAAGCTGGAAGACGAGCTGGGCGTGGTGCTGATGGAACGCACCTCGCGCAAGGTGCTGTTTACCCCGGCCGGTGACGCCATTACCGCCCAGGCCCGCCGGGTACTGGCAGAAACCAAGGAACTGCGCGATACCGCCCGCACCTTTACCGAGCCGATGTCGGGCGAGTTGCACATCGGCCTGATCCCGACCGTCGGCCCTTATCTGCTGCCCCATATCATTCCGGTACTGAAACAGCATTTCCCCGAGCTGCACATCTACCTGTACGAAGCCCAGACCCATACCCTGCTGAAGCAACTGGCCGACGGCGATCTGGACTGCCTGATCCTGGCTCAGCTTGATAGCATGGATAACTTCGGCTCCTTGCCATTATATGACGAGCCAATGATGCTGGCGTTGCCGACCGAGCATGCCTGGGCCGGTCGTGAACAGATTGCATTGAACGAGCTGCAGGGAGAAAAGTTGCTGATGCTGGAAGACGGCCATTGCCTGCGGGATCAGGCCATGGGTTTCTGCTTTGCCGCCGGTATCGGTGAAGATAACCATTTTCAGGCCACCAGCCTGGAAACCCTGCGCAACATGGTGGCGGCAGGGTCGGGGCTGACCCTGATCCCGCAGCTGGCGGTTGGTTTGCACAATGGCAATCTGGGGGTGAATTACCTGCCGGTAGTGAATCCCGAGCCCCACCGCACCATCTCCCTGCTGTATCGCATTCATTCGGTGCGACGACCCTGTTTCAACGAAATGGCCAAGGTGATCAGGCAGTTGATCAAGGGGCTGTTGTAATACCAATTTGCATAAAGATCTGATCATTAATTTAAATCTGAGATCAGAGGCAACACAGCCACCTCCCACGACACGCTACAAGTACTTCCCTGTAAGCTCGGAAATGCCGTCCCTGGCATTTCACGGTCGTGGGAGTCGATCTCTGTTGCCTCTTCTCAAATACCGAGTTGTCTGTAGACGGTGCCAACAGGCAACTCGCTGGCATCAGGGAGGATAAAGGGATCTGCTCCGCCGACCCTCCGCGCCAAGGACGGCGCGGCGGAGCCTACATGGAGGTATTCACGGCGTGTCGGAGGAGCGGGTCTTTTATCCGACTTGTACAGAGCCACCAAATAGATCAGTTATTTAATCTGTTTGGTATAATACCCATCTGATCATATGCCGGTAGTTCAGAACAGCTCGTCGGTCAGGCTGGTGCCGCCAAACTGTTGCCGGTTCTCCGGACGACCGTAACGCTTTGGCTCCGTGCCTTCGATAAAGTACTCGGTCATGCCATCGCCATGGCTGAGCAGGCCGCTGCCGGTGTCGATGGTGGCGGTCACCAGATGTTCCGGCACCGGGCGTGGCTGCTCCGGATGCTCTTTCAGCGCCACCTTCATGTAATCAACCCAGATGGGCAGGGCGGTACTGCCGCCAAACTCGCCTCCGGCCGTTTGCTTCGCGCCCAGATTGGGATTGTGCGCGGTGCGGCCCAGCGGACGACCGAAATCGTCGAACCCGACCCAGGCGGTGGCTACCCTATCGGGGGTAAAGCCGGAAAACCAGGCGTCGCGCGAGTCGTTGGTAGTACCGGTCTTGCCGGAGATGTCCCGGCGTTGCAGCGCCCGACCGGCACGCCAGCCGGTGCCGTTCCAGCGTCGGCCGTTACTGGTTCCGCCCAGAATGGCGGAGTTCAGTGCCTGGCTGACCAGAAAGGCATTTTCTTCGCTGATCACCGGCACTCGGCCGGGTTCGGCCTCATACAGCACAATGCCCTGGGCATCTTCGATGCGCTGTACCACGAAGGGCGTCACCCGCGCGCCACCATTGGCAAAGGCCGCATAGCCGGTCACCATCTGCAGCGGGGTGGCGGAAGGCGAGCCCAGCGCCAGACTTTCGGTGGCGGGAATCTTGCTGGTGTCGAAGCCAAAGTCATTCAGCCGCTGCATGGCCACCGGAATGCCGGTATCCCGCAGCAGGCGAATGGACACCACGTTCTTGGAGCGGGCCAGCGCTTCCCGAATGCGGATCGGGCCATCATAGACATTGGGCGAATTGCGCGGTTTCCAGGCATTGCCGCTGCCCGCGTCCCAGTGGTTGATGGGCGCATCGTTGATCATGCTGGCCAGGGTGAAGCCGCTGTCCAGTGCCGCCGAATAGATAAAGGGCTTGATGTTGGAGCCCATCTGGCGCTCGGCTTGCTGGGCGCGGTTGAACTTGTTGAGGGTGAAGTTGAAGCCGCCCACCAGCGCCGTGACCGCGCCGCTGGACGGCTCCAGTGCCACCAGGGCACCGTTGACCTCGGGCACCTGGGTCAGCATCCACTGTTGCTCTTCCCGCGGGCGCACCCAGATTTGATCGCCCGGACTGAGCGCCTCTTTGGCCTGGCGCAGGGCATGGCCCTGACGCTTGTCGGTGATGTAACGACGAGCCCATTTAATGCCATCCCAGTCGAGTTGCACCTCGCCCCTGTCCTTGATGATCAGGGTGGCGCTGCGCTCGGCCACGGCGGTCACTACCGCCGGCTCCAGCGGCCAGTAGCTCGGCTGTTGCTCAAGATGCTGTTCAATCTGCTCCAGGCTCCAGGGACTGTTTTGCCACAGGCTGGCCACCGGGCCACGATAACCATGGCGCAGATCATAGGCCAGCAGGCCATCGACCAAAGCGGTATTGGCGGCCATCTGCTCATTTGACTGCACCGTGGTGTACACGCTCAGGCCGCGGGTGTAGGCCTCTTTACCGAACATTGTCAGGGCAAATTGATGCGCCATCTCTGCCAGATAGGGGGCTTTGAGGGTGATTTCGGCACCGTGATAGCGGGCCGCCGCCGGCGTTGCCATCGCCTCGTTATATTGCGAGCGGTTGATCTTGCCGGTGTCCAGCATGCGACCCAGTACCACGGCCCGGCGCTCTTCGGCGCGACGGGGGTTGCTGATGGGGTTGAAGATGGACGGCCCCTTGGGCAGACCGGCGATCATCGCCATTTCCGCCAGCGTCAGGTCGCCGACTTCCTTGCCGTAATACACCTGGGCGGCGGCACCGACCCCATGAGAGCGATGGCCGAGCGGAATTTTATTGAGATAGAGCTCGAGGATTTCGTTTTTGCTGAGCAGCGATTCGATATGCAGGGCAATGAAAATTTCCTTGATCTTGCGGATCACGGTCTTTTCCCGGGTGAGGAAGAAGTTTCTCGCCACCTGCTGGGTAATGGTGCTGGCGCCCTGGCGTTTTTCGCCGGTGGTCAGCCAGACGAATGCTGCCCGGCTGATGCCGATGGGATCGATGCCCGGGTGTTCATAGAAGCGGTCGTCTTCGGTGGCCAGAAAGGCGTCGATCAGCAAGGGGGGCATCTGTGCCACGGTAAGGGGATAGCGGCGCTGTTCGCCATATTGAGAGATGAGTTCGCCGTCCTGACTGAAGATACGCATCGGCGTTTCCAGGCGTATGTCCTTGAGCGCGGACACATCGGGAAGTTCGGGCTTGATCTGTTGATAAAGTACAAACACGGCGGCCACGCCGCTCAGAGCCAGAAAGAGACCGAATAAAAACAGGCGAATGAGCCATTTGAGCATGAAGATAACACCCGATAATCATTTTTTAATCAAATAGTGAGCAAGTATATCCTGTGTCGGCGGTATTGTTCGAGTGCTTTGTTTTTATACTGCGTTAACCTTAGCGATTTATTTGAGTCTATATATTATTATCAAGACCCATCATAACAACCACATGGATGATTATGTTGAACCTGAACAGACGCAAAGGCTTCCAGGGAATGATTGGAATCGATTTCGGGATGAACAGCATCAAGGCACTGGCCCTGAAAGGAAAACCGGGTCAGTATGAGCTCGAAGCCATGGCCAGTGTTCCCACGCCCAAGGGCAGTATCGTCGATCACCAGTTACAGGATATGGAGCAGGTAGTGATGGCGCTCAAGCTGTTACGGCGAAAACTGAACAGCCGTTGTGACCAGGTTGCAACCGCGGTGACCGGCAGCAGTGTGACCACCAAGACGATTCTGGTGCCGCGCAGTCTGTCGCACGAAGAGCTGGAAACCCAGATATTACTGGAAGCGGAACAGCATATTCCCTTTCCGCTCGACGAGATCAGCCTGGATTACGAACGCCTTGGCATCAATGACAACCACCCGGACCGGGATAATATTCTGTTGAGTGCCGCCCGTACCGAAAGCATCAACAGTCGCGTCAGTGCCCTGGAGCTGGCAGGCTGGAACACTCGGGTGGTGGATATCGGTGTGCATGCCCTGGCGCGAGGAGTCAATGCCTGTCTGGCGGCAGAAAAGACCGAAGCCAGTCTGCTGGCCGTGGTGGACATCGGCGCCGAATGCCTGACCTTTGCGGTGATGGACGAGGGCGAAGTCATTCATAGTCGCTTGCAAAACTTCGGGGGCGCCCAGCTGAGCCGGGATCTGGCCAGAATGAGTGATATGCCGGCAGAGCGTGTGGAGCAGGCCAAGGTAGACAACACCTTTCCCGCCGAACTGCGGGAAGATATCGAACAGCTGTATATCAATGTCTTGCTGCAGCACATTCGCCGGAATATTCAGCTGTTTTGCAGCAGCTCCGGTAATAAGCCCCCTTCAGCCCTGTTTCTCAGCGGCGGCGGGAGCCAGTTGGCGGAGCTGGCGCAGATACTGCAACAGGAGCTGAGCCTGCCGGTACTGCTGCCGGACTTTGAGCGGCTGTTTCACGGTATGCCGCAGCACTCCCCCGATGCGGCGGCCTTTACCACGGCGCTGGGGCTGGCCCTGAGGAGTTTTACCCCATGTCCAATATAAACCTGTTACCTTGGCGCGAAAGCGTTCGTGCGGCACAGAAAAAACAATTCATGGTGGCACTGGCGGTCGCTTCCCTGATCACGGTGTCGGTGATGCTGATGGTGAACATGTGGATTAATCAGCAGACCGCCCGACAGCAGCAGCGAAATCAGTTTCTACAGAACGAGACGGCCAAACTGGATCTGATACTGGGAGAGATGCACGATATCAGGGAGCAGCGTATCAAACTGCTGGAGCGAATGAGTCTGATCGACAGTTTTCAGCAGCGACGTAACCTCTCGGTGCGGCTGTTCAATCAGTTGCCCGAGCTGGTGCCGCCCGGGGTTTATCTCAGTTCGCTCAATGTGGTCGACAATCGTATCGATATTGTCGGCAAAACCGAAGCCTATCCTCGGGTGGCCAACATGATTCGACAGGTAGAGCGCCGTGACTGGCTGTATGAACCCCGTATCAGCTCCATTTTTGCCAGCGACAGGCAGCCTATTGCCCTGAGCCAGTTTTCGATGCAGCTCAGGGTGCAGGCGCAAACACCGGGAGTCATCCAATGAACTGGCAACAGCTGAATGAACTGGACTTCGAGAATATCGGCCAGTGGCCGCGGCTGGCCAAGATCATTGCCATTGCTCTTGCGTGTGCGCTGCTGGCCGGTGCGGTCGGTTATTTTCTGATTACCGACAGCCTCGCCCGGTTGGACCGGAGCAAGGCGCAGGAGCAAAAGCTGAAGCTGACCTTCGAGGAAAAAGCACAGCAGGCGGGTGGTTTGCCCGGCTCCAGGCTGCAACTGGAGGAGTTGCAGGCGGAGTTGAACGCCCAGTTACGCAAGCTGCCCAACACGCTGGAAATAGCCGGCCTGCTTGATGACATCAGCTTTATGGCGACCGACAATGGTCTGCGCCTGGAGCGCATCAACTGGGAGGCGGAAAAACCGAGCGAGTTTTCAACCGAGTTGCCGATGCGCATTATTGTCAGCGGTGATTATCATCAGTTGGGGCATTTTGTGGCCGATGTGGCGGCCTTGCCCCGCATCGTGATCATCGACAGCTTCAATTTGTCCCGGGCCGGGGCCGATCAGCTGAGCATGTCGATGCTGGCCAAGACCTACAAATATAACGAGCAGGAGGCCAAATGAGAATCTTCCTCCTGTTGGCCGGGCTGCTGTTGACGGCGTGCATCGATGATCAGGATCTGAATCACTACGTGGCCGAGGTGAAAGCGCGTCCCGTCGCGCCACCGGAGCCAGAGCCCAAGACCGAGGCGTTTGTACCCGAGACCTATCAGCCCGACTCGCAACGCAGCCCCTTTGGACACCCACAACCGGAGAACATCAAAAAACCGGACAATTCAACGGCCGATTGCGATCTGCCCGATCATGAGCGACCGGCAGAGGTACTGGAACGTTATTCGCTCGATAATCTGTCACTGCGCGGTACCCTGGGTGACAAGCGAGGTCTGTCGGCACTGATCCGTACCCAGGACGGGGTGACGCATCGGGTAAAGACAGGACAACGCATGGGGCTGAATCTCGGTGAGGTGGTGGGGATCACCACCAACGAGTTAACGCTTAAAGAATATATTCCCGATGGCGAAGGCTGTTGGGAAACCAGGACAACCCGGCTGGTGTTATCCGAAGCAAAATAAAAACAATAGGCATGGAGTGCGCTATGACAAGACAGATGGTGATAAAGCTGATGTGCAGCCTGGCACTCAGCCTGGTTCCATTTGGCCAGCTACTGGCCGCCGTTAGCCTGGAAAGCCTGCGGGTCAATCCTCTGGCTGGAAATCAGTTGATGCTGGAGCTGGAGTTTGATGCTCCTCCGTCACTGCTGACCGATGTGGTGCGCCAGAACCCGGATCGACTGGTGCTGCAAATTCCCGATGGTTTCTCCGCATTACCGGATAACCTGCTGCCTATCGAACGGCAGGGGGTCAGCTCCGTGGATGTGCGCCGGGTTGGCTCCAATCTGGAGGTGGCCCTGATGATGGAGTCCATGCAGCCATACCGGTTACAACGCGAGGATAATCGCGTGTTGCTGCTGCTGGGCGAGGGCGTCAGCGGTGTCGACAACCAGGGTTCTGTTCTGCCGCCGGGGGCGATCAATGTCATTACCGGTATCGATTTTCGTCGTGGTCGCGATGGTCAGGGGCAGGTGCTGGTGCAACTGGACAAGTCCACCGCCGCAGTCGACATGCAGGTCAAGGGAAACCGGCTGACCGCCAAATTTCACAACACCCATATTGACGATGCCCTGCTGCAGGTGCTGGATGTCAACGATTTCGGCACCCTGGTCAACCGTATTCGCAGCCGCCGTGAAGGGAGCGATGTGCTGGTGATGGTCGAGACCTCTGGCCGCTTCGATTATCGCTACGATCAATCGGCGCGTCTGTTTGTGCTGGAGCTGGCCAGACCGACCGAGGCTAAGTCCTCGGTGAAATCGGGCCGACACTATACCGGCAAGCCGATCTCGATGAATTTTCAGGATATTCCGGTACGCACCGTGCTGCAGCTGATCGCCGATTTCAATAACTTCAACCTGGTCACCACCGACTCGGTACAGGGCAACCTGACCCTGCGGCTCGATGGGGTGCCTTGGGAGCAGGCGCTGGACACCATATTGCAGGTGCGAGGGCTGGACAAGCGGCTGGACGGCAATATTCTGCTGGTGGCGCCGGCGACAGAGCTGGCGCAACAAGAGCAGCAACAGCTCGAGAATCGTCAGGCCAAGGAAGTGCTGGCACCGCTGGTCACCGAGTTTTTGCAGGTGAATTATGCCAAGGCGGTGGATGTGGTGGCCTTGCTGACCAATGAAAGCACCGGTTTACTGACCGAGCGGGGCGCCATCGCGGTCGATGACAGAACCAACATGCTGGTGATCAAGGATACCCGGCAAAGCATCGACAGCATAAAGCGCATGCTTTCTCTGCTCGACATTCCCATCAAGCAGGTGGTGATCGAAGCGCGCATGGTGACCATCGACGACGGTTTCGAGGAGGCGTTCGGGGTGCGCTGGGGCTACAGCAACGACAGCAGTTCCGGCCGTAATGAACAGTCGGTGAGCGGTACCCTGGAGGGCATTCGTGCCGGTGATGATGACAACTCGCTGAACGTGAATCTGCCGGCGGCGGGAGCGGCGGGTAACATCGCCTTTCAGGTTGCCAAGCTCGGCGGCGGCCGGTTGCTCGATCTGGAATTGTCGGCGCTGGAGCGGGAGAACCGGGCAGAGATTATTGCCAGTCCAAGGGTCACCACCTCCAGTCAGAAGCCGGCGTTGATCGAGCAGGGGACCCAGGTACCGTTTTCCTCTGCCAGTGACGGTGGCACTCAAGTCGAGTTTCAGGATGCGGTGCTCAGCCTCAAGGTCACGCCGCAAATCACCCCCGATAACCGGGTGGTACTGGATTTGACCATTACTCAGGACTCTATTGGAGAGCGCATTCCCCAGGCGACGGGGGGAGAGGCGGTGGCGATCAATACCCAGTCGATCACTACCCAGGTGCTGGTGAACGACGGTGAAACCCTGGTGCTGGGGGGAATATTTCAGCAAAATATCCTGCGTAGTGTGACCAAGGTGCCTTGGCTTGGCGACATCCCGGTGGTGGGCCGGTTGTTTAAAACCACCAGTGACAGCAACAAGAAACGCGAGTTGATTATCTTCGTCACCCCCCGTATTGTGCACGACAGTATTTGAACTCCAGGACGCTTTGCCCCTGCAAGCCGGGGCAAAGCCGTCATCAAACAGACCAGAAACGGGAACTTGGGCGCAAGGGCAACTGCATGGAGCCGTGTCTCGCTCCGGGCTTCTTTGGCCCCGTGGCGGGTATTACCCTTGCCAGCGACCGGCGCAGTTGCGATAATTCGGCGTCCAATTTCAGAAAGTTAAGGTCAGGTCCATCGTCGACCCTGCGGTGTTCGTGGGGCGCATTTGTTTGTGAGAATTTCGTGTAACATGGCTGAGAAACGCAATATCTTCCTTGTAGGGCCTATGGGTGCGGGCAAGAGCACCATCGGTAAATACCTGGCGCAGCAACTGCATATGGAGTTTTATGACTCCGATCATGAGATCGAGCATCGTACCGGTGCCGATATCAGCTGGGTATTTGATGTCGAAGGCGAAGAAGGCTTCCGCCAACGCGAAGAAAAGGTGATCAACGATCTGAGCGAACTGCAGGGCATAGTGCTGGCTACCGGCGGTGGTTCCATCAAGAGCAAAGAGAGCCGTAACCGGCTGTCGGCTCGTGGCATCGTCGTGTATCTGGAAACGCCGGTCGAGAAGCAGCTGGCCCGGGTACAGAAAGACAAGCGCCGTCCGCTGCTGCAAACCGAAGAGCCGCCGCAGGAAGTGCTGGAGCGACTGGCTGCCGAGCGCAACGCCCTGTATCTGGAAATTGCCGATTATGTGGTGCGCACCGACGAACAGGGCGCCAAACTGGTCGCCAATCAGATAGCCGAATTGATCGGCCTGTAACGGACAGGAGCTCCATGGAAAGGTTAACCGTCAATCTGGGTGAGCGCAGCTACCCCATTGTTATTGCCGAAGGCACCCTGTCACAGGGCTCGCTGCTGCGGGACATGGTCAAGGGCAACAAGGTGCTGGTCGTGACCAACGAAGTGGTGGCACCCCTGTATCTCGATACCCTGCTGACGGCGCTGGCGCCGCTGCAGGTCGAGTCACTGGTGTTACCCGACGGCGAGCAGTTCAAGACCCTGGACACCTTCAATCAGGTGATGGGAACCTTGCTGGCCGGTAATCACGGGCGAGATACCACCCTGATTGCCCTCGGTGGCGGCGTAATTGGTGATCTGACCGGCTTTGCCGCCGCCTGTTACCAGCGCGGGGTACCCTTTATTCAGGTGCCGACCACCCTGCTGGCGCAGGTTGACTCTTCCGTCGGTGGCAAGACAGCGGTGAACCACCCGCTGGGCAAAAACATGATCGGTGCCTTCTATCAGCCCCAAATGGTGTTGATTGATACCCTGTGCCTGCAAACGCTGCCGGAGCGGGAATTTGCCGCCGGCCTGGCCGAGGTGATCAAGTACGGCATTATCTGGGACGCCGACTTCTTCGACTGGCTGGAGCAGAATCTGCCGCGCCTGCAACGGCTCGAGGCGGATGCGCTGAGCTATGCCATTCGTCGTTGTTGTGAAATCAAGGCGGACATGGTGGCCTCTGATGAACGGGAACATGGCGTTCGTGCCCTGCTCAATCTGGGGCATACCTTCGGCCATGCCATCGAAGCGGAAATGGGTTATGGCAATTGGTTGCATGGCGAGGCGGTCGCCGCCGGCACCATGCAGGCCTGCCATACCGCCCACCTGCGCGGTGAAATGAGTGCTGCCGAGGTTACCCGGGTAGAAAGCCTGTTGATCAAGGCGCATCTGCCGGTGCTGGGGCCTGCCGAGATGACACTCGACCATTATCTGCCGCATATGCTGCGTGACAAGAAAGTGCTGGCCGGCAAGTTGCGCCTGGTGCTGCCGGTCGGCATCGGCCGCGCTCAGGTGGTGGATGATGTCACCGAGCAGCAGCTGGCGCAGGTGGTGGCGTCGGAACGGACACCGTGACCGACGCGGTTAATCTTCCCTTCTCCTCTCAGCAGCAGCTGCTGGCGCGGCTGCTGCACCTTTCCCGCCTCGATACCGATTTTATTCTGCTCACCGGGCCCGAAGGTGCCGGCAAGTCCTACCTGGCCCACCGGCTGACCGAAGAAACGGCCTTGATGCTGCCGGTGCTGCTGGATGCCGAAGCGCTCGACAGTCATGCCCGTTTTCGTGATGCACTGCTTGGCCGCTGGTTTCCGGGAACCGTGTTCGACTCCGAAGACTCGTTATCGGACTCCATGGCCAGGCTGTTGCCGGCCAGTCTGCACAAACGCTTGCTGGTGGTGGACAATGCCGAGTGGCTGACCGATATACTGTTACAGGAGCTAGTGGAGCTGTATCTGGCGTTGCCGGCTTCGGTCAGGCCTTTCATGGTGCTGATCGGCTCGGCCGGCTGGGCCGGGCAGGTGTGTCATCAGCTTGATGATACGATGAGATCCCGGGTGCTTGAAGTGGAAGTGCCGCCGTTGACCACGACGGACAAGCAGGACTTATGGCACGCTTTGGGATACCAATCCCCCCCCGCCACATCGCATGATATTCAATATCCCGGCGATGTGATTGACACCGTGGAGCCGCAGATGAAAACACAAGGTTATCGCCAGCTGGTGGAGCAGAAGTCCGTCAAGATACTGCTCACCGCGCTGATCGTGGTGGTGCTGTTGATTATTATCGTCAGTCTGCTGGATGACTCCGAGTCGTCTGCGCCCGAACTGGTTCAGCCTTTCGAGCAGGAGCAAGAGCTGGCGTTACCGCCGCCGATACCGACTCCGGTACCCGATACCGAAACGTCTACACCCGAGCCTGCGGGTGATAGCGTGGTGCGGGAATGGCCGGTCGAATCCTTGCCCGATACCCCGGCCATCAGTACGCGCGTTGCCGAAACACCGGACGACAGCGACAAGGAGCGGGTGGTGATCGAAGACAAGGTGGTCAGCAAGCTGATGCAGCGCAAGGCGACCCCCGAGCCGACGGCCAGACCGGATACCTCGGCAGGTTCGGCGCAGCCTGCACCTGCCGCTCGGCAGTCGGCCAACACCGGGGGGCTGAGCCCCCTGTCGGCGCTGATGCAAAAGTCCGGTGGCCGTTATACGCTGCAGCTGATGGCCAGTCGTGATCGGACGGCACTGGAGAAAGTGGCCACGCGCCATCGCCTGGCCCCGAGCTGGGTGTATCCCCGCAGCATCAACGGACAGCCCTGGTTTGTACTGGTATTTGGCGATTTTGTGTCACCGGAGCTGGCGCGTCGCGGTATCGGCTCTCTGCCATCCGAGCTGCAGGCGGCCAAACCCTGGCCCAAACCCTTCGCTCAGGTGCAAAAAGAAGTCAAACCATAGTCATGGGGTTGGCTTGAGGTTACAATGCGCGCCCTTCACCGGTTAGGCTTTGATGACGACAATGACTAAAACTCGGGCATTCCTGAAATGGGCCGGCGGTAAATACGGCCTGGTAGACAGCATCAATCGGCGTCTACCCGAAGGCCGAGTGCTGGTGGAACCCTTTGTAGGCGCAGGTTCGGTATTTTTGAATTCCGACTTTGAAGCCTATGTACTGGCCGATATCAATGCGGACTTGATCCATCTGTATCAGCTGCTCAAGACCCGGCCGGACGCCTTTATCCGCGATGCCGCCGCCCTGTTTACCGCCGCCAACAACGACAAGACCACCTATTACGACTTTCGGGTCGATTTTAATCAGGAACGGGATCACTACCGGCGAGCCTTGTTGTTCCTGTACCTGAACCGGCATGGTTATAACGGCCTGTGCCGCTATAACAAGAAAGGCGGTTTCAACGTGCCCTTCGGCGCCTATAAAAAACCCTATTTCCCCGAACGGGAGCTGTGGTTCTTTGCCGAGAAAGCACAGAGGGCCACCTTCGTCTGCCAGAGCTATACCGAGGTGTTTGCCCGGGCCGATGCGGATCAGGTGTTTTACTGCGACCCGCCCTATGCGCCGCTGTCGTCCACCGCCAGCTTTACCACCTACGCCGCCAACGGCTTTACGCTGGATGATCAGGCGATTCTGGCCCGGCTGGCGCGGGAAACCGCCACCCGTGGCGTACCGGTGCTGATCAGCAACCATGATATTCCGCTGACGCGGGAACTGTATCGAGATGCGGATCTGGAAGTGGTGGCGGTCAAGCGTACCATTAGCCGCCATGCGCACAATCGCAAGAAAGTAGACGAACTGCTGGCCCTGTTCGCACCCGGCGGCGGTGAGGAATCGGAGTGAGAAACAGGCGTGAGGTGACAATCCCTCACCCCTCGCTCTTCAGCCTTTATCCCTCACGCTTCACTCCTCAGGTATCAAGCACCAGCCGTACCACCAGCAGCAAGACAAGCACCAGCCCGACGATGGCCAGTGCCCCCAGGCCCAGATAGGGCCAGGGGCTGCCGCTGAACTGTTGCTGCCGGTTCTTTTGTGACTGCACCCCGAACAGCGCCGCCGCCACCGCCTGTAGCCTGTGTTTCCAGCTCATCATTTCCTCGTCCTGGCGAATGTCAGCCAAGCATAGACGGCTTGCTAGAGAATCACCGGGCACTGGGGTAGAATTGGACGGTTTTTTGCGCTCAAGGGAACTTTGATGACCGATTACCTGATTGCCCCCTCTATTCTTTCTGCCGACTTTGCCCGCCTGGGTGACGACGTGGCCCAGGTGCTGCAAGCGGGCGCCGACGTGGTGCACTTCGATGTGATGGATAACCATTATGTGCCCAACCTGACCATAGGCCCCATGGTGTGCAAGGCGCTGCGCGACTACGGCATTCAGGCGCCCATCGATGTTCATCTGATGGTCAAGCCGGTAGACAGCCTGGTGCCCCAGTTTGCCGAGGCCGGCGCCTCCATTATCACCTTTCACCCCGAGGCGTCCGATCATATCGACCGCACCCTGGGGCTGATCAAGGAGCAGGGCTGTCAGGCCGGCCTGGTGTTCAACCCGGCTACACCGCTGAGCTACCTGGATTACGTGATGGACAAGGTGGACGTGATCCTGCTGATGTCGGTCAACCCCGGTTTTGGCGGCCAGTCCTTTATCGACGGCACCCTCGACAAGCTGCGCCAGGCTCGTCGTCGCATCGATGAAAGCGGTCGCAACATTCGGCTGGAAATCGACGGTGGCGTCAAGGTCGACAATATTCGTGCCATCGCCGAGGCCGGTGCCGACATGTTTGTGGCCGGCTCCGCCATCTTCAGCCAGCCCGACTACAAGACGGTGATCGACCGAATGCGCAATGAACTGGCCAGCGTTCGTGGATAACATCGAGCTTATCCAGTTCGATCTGGACGGCACCCTGATCGACAGCGTGCCCCAGCTGGCGTTGGCGGTAAACCGCATGCTGGAACAGCTGGGCCATGCGTCGGCAGACGAGCTGGCGGTGCGCCACTGGGTGGGTAACGGGGCCGACATGCTGGTGCGTCGCGCCCTCATCAATGCGCTCGAGTGCGAGCCGGACGCCACACAGCAGCAAGAAGCGCGAGCGGCGTTCGACGTTGCCTATGAAGGGGTAGCCGAGCACGAGCTGGTGTTTTATCCCGGTGTGCTGGATACCCTGCATCAGTTGCACCAGGCCGGCAAGACGCTGGCTATCGTCACCAACAAGCCCTACCGCTTTGTTCCTGCCATTCTGGCGGCGGCGGATCTGAGCGATTACTTCTCCCTGGTGCTGGGCGGTGACAGCCTGGCGCAGAAAAAGCCCGATCCGGCCCCGCTGCTGCATGTGTGTCGTGAGCTGAATATTACGCCGGCGCGCTCTTTGATGATCGGCGATTCCGAAAATGATGTGCTGGCGGCCAAGGCGGCCGGCATGGCGGTGGTGGGTCTGACTTATGGTTACAACTATGGCCGGGATATCGCCGAAAGCCACCCGGACTGGGTGATGAGCGATATTCGCGGGCTGCTCGACCTGTTGCTAAAAAATGAACACAGAAAGGATAATCATGGCTAAACCAATTGTTTTCAGCGGCGCCCAGCCTTCCGGGCAGTTGACCATCGGCAACTACATGGGCGCCCTGCGCCAGTGGGTGAAGATGCAGCAGGACTACGACTGCCTGTACTGCATCGTGGACATGCATGCCATTACCGTACGTCAGGACCCACAAGCACTGCGCTCGGCCTGTCTGGATGCGGCGGCACTTTATATGGCCATCGGCCTGGATCCGGCCCAGAGCACCATTTTCGTGCAGTCGCATGTGCCCGAGCATGCGGAGCTTTCCTGGATTCTGAACTGTTATACCCAGTTCGGCGAGCTGTCGCGCATGACCCAGTTCAAGGACAAGTCCAGCCGCTATGCCGAAAACATCAACGCCGGCCTGTTCACCTATCCGGCGCTGATGGCGGCGGACATACTGCTGTACCAGACCAGCCAGGTGCCGGTAGGTAACGATCAAAAGCAGCACCTGGAGCTGACCCGGGACGTGGCCTACCGTTTCAATCAGCTTTACGGTGAGGTGTTCACCGTGCCCGAGCCTTTCATTCCCGCAGACGGCGCGCGCATCATGAGCCTGCAGGAGCCGACCAAAAAGATGTCCAAGTCCGACGATAACGTCAACAACTTCATCGGACTGCTGGAAGACCCCAAGGTCATCGCCAAGAAACTCAAGCGGGCGGTCACCGATTCCGAAGATCCGCCAGTGGTACGTTTCGATGTGGAAAACAAGCCGGGGGTTTCCAACCTGCTGACGCTGATGGCCGGCGCCAGCGGTCGCTCCATTCCCGAGCTGGAACAGCACTTCGAAGGCAAGATGTACGGCCACCTCAAAACCGAGACGGCCGAAGCGGTGCTGGCCATGCTGGAGCCGATTCAGCGCCGCTTTCACGAGCTGCGGGAAGACGAGGCAGAGCTGTGCAGAATACTGACGCTGGGTGCCGACAAGGCCCGGGCGAAAGCTGTACAGACCCTGGAAAAGGTATATGATGTGATTGGCTTTGTACCCAAAAGCCGTTAATACTTAAGGGAGCCGTCAAGGCTCCTTTTTCGACGGTTTCATTGTTTCGATTATTTTGCCGAACCGACAGTCTCACCGGTTCGATAACTTCACTGGATTATTTCCCATCTATGATAGAAGAAAACACCCTTGATCGGGAATTGACCGACAAGCTTTACTGGCTGCGTAAATTTCGCATGGCCAAGAATGACAAGACACTGGAATTAATGGTATCCAAAGCCGTTGATGATTATCACACTCACTCTGCCGTTGTTGCCGCCATTTATCTGGCCGAATGTCAGCGTGAGCGTGAAATGCTGCAGGGACGTTTTCTCGATCAATAAGCACAACGTGAGTCAAACGGGGCAATAGCTCTCGATTACTCCTGATACAGGCTGACCATCAAGGTCAGGCCGGGCTGTCGTTATCTTTGGATCTGGCCCATAATCAAGGTATCTCCACACTCATCGGTTACCCCATGCCGATAGTTGTCAAGAGGAGGAGACACCCATGACACTGCAACTTTTCAAACGTCGTCGCTGGCTGTTGCCTCTGCTCGGGGCGCTGACCTTTGGCCTGATGGCACCGCAGGTGCTGGCAGACAGAGAGGGGCGCGGTGATGGCCGAGGATATAAGCAGGGCTACGACAGGCACCAGAATCAGCACTATGGCAAGCACTACGGCAAGCATTTCAAGCACCGTAAACACGCTCGGCATCACAGGCATCATCGTCACTATCGGTACGCTCCGCGCAGGGCAAGGGTGGTGGAGCAGTATTATTATCAGCCGCCTCGTCACTATTATCGTGAGCAGCATTCTTCGCGAGCACATATCTCGGTGACCCTGCCGCTGGGTACCATAGTGCATGGCCTGCCCGGTGGTTATGTCAGCTTCAGCCTGGGTGGAGACCCTTACTACTATCACGGCGGTAATTACTATCGTTCCTATCAGCGTGGTTATCGGGTGATTTCCCCGCCGTCCGGGCACAGGCGGTAGCGGGCTGATTTTAGGCATTATACCAATTACATTGGCTATGTATGAGTTAACTGTGTCTACACTGTATTTATATACAGAAATATGGTGGGCCAGATTATGG
>NZ_BAABDS010000029.1:13190-13488 GCF_039539745.1 Oceanisphaera sediminis | reverse complement strand
TCCCTAGGACTATAAGTCCTCTAAAGGGCCGTTGGAGACCACAACGTTGATAGGCAGGGTGTGTAAGCGCAGTGATGTGTTGAGCTAACCTGTACTAATGACCCGTGCGGCTTAACCATACAACACCCAAGAAGTGTGAGACCTTGCGTAGCAAAGCAACTTCAGATTATTTCGAACAACATCAGCTTTCCAGCGTTTGTTAGCAACAGCTGACAAACCCCAGTTTATGCCTGGCGGCGATAGCGTTGTGGTCCCACCTGATCCCATGCCGAACTCAGAAGTGAAACGCACCCGCGCC
>NZ_BAABDS010000029.1:0-13127 GCF_039539745.1 Oceanisphaera sediminis | reverse complement strand
ACCCAATTTAGTCCCGTACTATCAAGCTTTGCGGAGTGGTAGTTCAGTTGGTTAGAATACCGGCCTGTCACGCCGGGGGTCGCGGGTTCGAGTCCCGTCCACTCCGCCATTAATCTTAAAAACCCCAGCAGAAATGCTGGGGTTTTTTCGTTTAATGGCTTCGCGGACAGAGTGGTCGAATGAATTCGACCCTACAGGTCGCTGCGCTCCAACCTTCAAATGCTGCGCATTTGCCATCCCGCCATTATTAGAGAAGCCCTTAGCTTCTAAAGCTAAGGGCTTTTTGCTGTCTGTGGTTCGGTAAATTCATCCTTTCCCATGCAGTCAAATCCCCCCTCGTGACCAAACTGTGACCATTTATAGCAATCTGGAAAACTAACTGCTCTGTTTCGCTGCCCCGAAAAGGTCGAACGAAGGGGCTACTTCACCGACACGCTGCAATTGAATGACACTCACCGTTTCAGCCAGCTACAAGCATTCACTGGATACTCGGTCAGGCTGAAACGATTCGTCACGGCGAGGCACGCTCGCCCCATGTACGCTCAAACACATTTGGTCTAAAAACCTGGTTGTTTAAAGTGATGGCAATCGGATTTGTATCAAGGCTCCGTATGGGTATAATTCGAAGGTTGCGTCAGCTTTTGACGCTTATGTAGTGGTAAATACACAAGGGAGCACGTATTGGCAAGGGAACTGCTTAAACTGCCCAACTGGATTCGGCGTCTGTTTCATGCATTTCTGCTGACATTATTGATGTGGGCAGTTCTGGTTGTTTCGCCTTTCGGTTTCGGTGAGCACCTGGACAAGTATGTCCAGGATCTTATCAATACCCAGGCGGGGCACTGGATTTATCCTGATACCCGGCAGGATGAAGTGGTGGTATTGCTTCTGACGGATGAGATAGTCGATGCCGTTCTACGGGGGCAATGGCCCGCACCTTACTCTTTTCATGCTTCAATTCTGGATGATCTGCTGGTTCATCAACCACGGGCTCTGTTTATCGACTTTTATTGGATGAACCAGCTCAAGCCTGGCGCTGAAGAGCTGGTTGATGTACTGAAAAACTACCGGGCAGCCGGAATTGAAGTATACCTTTCGGCACCGTCGCAGGAATGGTTGAATAATTTCTGGCCGGAGCTGGCCGGATTGGTAATTCCCGTATCGCCTCAAATCGTTATGGATCCCATGGACTTCGTTGCGCGGGCCTATACACAGGGTAATAACGAGCTGCCATCGGCGGCTTTCGCGATCGTCAACAACTTGAATCATGGGCTCGAGAATACAGAATTTCGTGGAGATATGGATATCTTCTGGGGCACGAAAAATAATATTCGTAATCAGGCCTGGATGACATCAGATACGGCACAGGATGATTGTTTTCTCGACAGTTTGTTACGAGGTTTCACACAAGTCGAAACGCCGGTACCTTATTCAACAACCGTTTTTGTCCGGGATCTTATCAACCCGGTTGGTCGTACCGAAGATGAAGCCCTTGCCGAGCTGGATGATCACCTGAAAGACAGAGTTGTCGTTTACGGTGCGAGCCTGACCGGTATTCAGGATGTGGTATTTACTCCAACCCGGGAAATTCTTCCGGGCGCCTATTACCACGCCATGGCGCTGGACAACCTGCTGACGTGGGGAGAGCAGTTCAAGGCGGCTACTCCACGCTGGCCTGACGGTATGGAAGGGTTATCGCTGCCATGGTTGCAGTTTTTTTTGCTGCTGCCGATTGCCTGTTTCGTGTGTTTTCGCAAAACAAACAACGAAGACTCTCAGCGTGAAGATAACGATTACCTCTGTTATCCGACTTTCTTCGGGCGGCTGTGTGGCTTTGCAGTCAGCCGGATCCGCCAGTCTTACCCGACTCTTCGTTTTTGGCTGGCCATTTTATTCTATGTCACCCTGGTGTGCTGGATACAATTCAGCCTGCTTGATTTATCGGTAGCGACCTGGGCGGGCTTCATCGAAATTTTTGGTGCGGGTATCGTGCTGGAGCGCCTCAGCCTGGTCGAACGCATCACCTCATTTCCAAAACGTCTATACCGATTCTATCAACCACAGGAAGGAGTGCGCAGTGCGGAGAATAACCATATTTCTGATGCTTTCACTGACAATGCTGGCCGCACAGGCGAGTGATGTCATCAAGATTACGGAATTCAGACGGGCACAAATAAATCTGTTTGACCCTGTCAGCCTTGAGCGAGTGAAGAAGGTGGATACCGGAACGCTTGAATTACCGTTGAATATACTCGAAGTAAAACCGAGTGGGCACTATGTTGTGGAGATTGAAAATGAGCGCTATTCAATAAAAAAAAGAATGGTTCGTACAGATCGAACCTATGAATTGAACAGTTCCTGCAAAAATGTGCTGGCTGCCAATCTTGATGCTGCGACACGCGGACTCGGCAATGGAGAATGCAAATGAGGCGGTCAACTTCAGCTCTTGTTGTCATTACCATGTTGCTGGCGGGATGTAGCTCTAGCGTACTGCCCAGTCGCCTGAATGCGGATAAAACGCTGCTGTCTCAAACCGGCAAGCAATATTCCAGCGGTCTTCTCGGCATTGGGGAAGAGCAGGATCGCTATCGTAATCAAAGTCTCGGGCTGGGACTGATTAGTCACCCTGCAGCAGAGACCTATATTAACGAGCAGTTGGAGAAACTGAAACAGGCCTCTGGTATTAGTGATCTTCCCGGCCGAGTCTATTTGTTCGCGGATACGGCTCTGGGTGCTCGAGCCAGTGCCGACGGCAATATTTATATTCCCTATGCCATGTTAAAGGATTTGGACACCACCGATGAGCTGGCCGCACTACTGGCTCACGAATTGGCCCACACCATACGTAATCATAACAGCAGCGATGTTTTCGTAAAGTTCCAGAAAAAAGCGGTGGTGGCGGCGACGCTGTTTGCCAATTTTAAAAGTAATGATGCGGGAGTCATCCGCAGTGAAGATGAGCGTCGAATAGAGAATGCATTTACGGCCTTGATGGTCTCGGATGGTTTTATTAATCCAGGGTGGACGCGGAGGCAGGAAGAAGAAGCCGACAAGTTGGGGCTGGATTTGATGATGGCAGCCGGTTACAACAGTGAGGCCATGTTTACCCTGCTGGACAAGTTGACCTCCTGGGAGGAAATGAACAAGCGGCGGCAGTCCAGTGATAACGAACTTGTTAAAAATGCCTTGGCATCCGTCAATTTGAATGCCGAAAGCATTCCCTTCGGCGAGACGGTGAGCGGGGTGCTTGAAAAATCCGCCGGTAAGATGGATTCCTTGCTGAGTCGTTTCAACAAGGATCATGACTCGGCCGAGGATCGTTATAACATGCTGCTCGACTACGCCGACAAACACTATCCCGATGCTTCCAGTCCCGGTCAGGAACGTCGTCAATGGCAAAAAATCAGAAAAAGTCGACAAACAGACAATATATGGCGCGGTTTGCAGCATATCGTCGATGCTAGAGAATCCATGGCCAGAGGTGAGCTGGCATCTGGCGAACGCAGTATTCGGGACGCCGTCAATGTGCACACCCGGCACCAGAACTTTGTCAGACAATCTTACTATGAGTTACGTTCTGCTCAGGGGAAAACATCCAGCATGGAGCAAAACCTGCAGCTTGGTTTGAAGGGGAAATATCCCTCCTTGATGATGCATATCGAAAAAACTCGATTGTTGACGGAGAAGAGAGACAGTAACAATCAGCGACAGGTGTTGCCACTACTCGACATATTTGACGACTATGGTCGGCCGCCCAGTTATTACCATCAGGTTATTGCTCTGGCTGAAGACGCAGGCCTGAGCGCCAAGGTGACGACACTCCTGGCCGACTGCTTTGCACGCTATGCAGGAGAAGGAATAAACTGCACCGTTGAAAGCGAGGAAAAAGAGGAAAGTACTGACCTGTCATACGGTAACTTTATAAGCGGACTCTTCAAGAAGGAATAACGTAAATTCATCTTCCGGGTGACCTTAACTCATCGCTGCTGATTGTGAGACAGAGTTCGGACCGAGAGCAGGCTCCCGTGTACCAAGGTCATTTGGCCGCACGGGTGCAGGGAGTCTGCTCTGGCCTTTGTCTCGAATGACCTTGTCTGGAGACCGGTTATTTAACTTTCTTGCCGGTGAATGTGCGAAAGGTGCGTGATTCCATTTAACCCGGCCGTTTCGGCGCTTAGTAGCTGCAAAGTCTCAGTGAAATTCCGTACAATGCTCGCCTTATTACAAAGGGGGCGCTATGCCGATTCAATACAATAAACTGGTGTTCTGGAATCTGGTGGCAATAGCCGTGCTGGGCAGCTGGTTCTGGTTACCGAATCATGGCTTCTGGTTCGATATCGATAAGGCCATTTTTTATTATTTTAACGACAAGATCGGCGTCAGTGACGGTTGGGTGACGGCTGTTGCCATTGCCAACAACCGAGCCTTCGATGGGGTGGCCTTGCTGGCAATGGGCGTGCTGTACTACAGCTATTATCGAGGAGCCGGCCCGGAGCAAAAGCGCCAGCTGTTGATTATCGGTCTGATGATGCTGCTGACGGCGGTCGGGCTTAACCAGCTGGGTCGTGCCGTTCCGGTGGAAAGACCGAGCCCCACCCTGACCTTCGAGAACGTTTTCCGTCTGACCGAGCTGGCAGGCTTCAAGACCAAAGACGCCTCCGGTGACAGCTTTCCCGGCGATCACGGCCTGATGTTGATGATCTTTACTGCTTTTGTCTGGCGTTTTCTATCGTGGAAGGCGGGACTCTGGGGCTGTGTATTTGTGGTGGTTTTTTCTGCGCCCCGGGTAATGGGTGGTGCACATTGGTGGAGTGATATTTATGTGGGCGCCTTTTCGGTAGCCTGCTTTGGTATGGCCTGGTTGATGCACACCGGTGTGTTTGATGTGGTGCTTGCCTGGTTGGACCGTTATTTGCCCCGTTTAAACCGAGGCTGAGCCGCTATTTACTCTGATGGAACAGGGTCGGGATCTGGCGAATCAACCAGCTCTTGGCCTTGCCCATCGCATCTCTTCGCCAGGCCAGTACCACGTCGGTCGTCTCTCTGCTGCTTCCCGCTACTTCCTTTAACTCTCCTCGTTCCAACATGTCTCCCAGCCAGGATTGCGGAACCGATGAAATACCGAGTCCGGCTTTCAGGGCAATGATCTTGTCCTGCATGGTGCCGACGGTCAGCCGCGATTGTTTGTCGAATAACCTGAAGGTCAGCGGCGGCTTGAAGCGGGCACTGTCTGCCACGGCGATGGCGCGGTAACGGCTGAAGACCTCTTCGGTCAGCGGTCCTGTTTCCCGATGAATGGGATGCTGTGGATGAGCCACGTAGATGAAGGTTTCCCGGTACAGGAACTGAGTCTTGATGCCGGGGCTGACGATGGCATCGTTGCGCAGGGGGGTAATGGCCATATCGGCCCGCTCGGTTTCCAGCGCTTCCCAGGTACCGGCCAGCACTTCGTGGGCCAGTTTGATATCGGTATCTGTCTGTTGCGACAAGGCGTCCAGCACGGGGAACAGCAGCTGGCTGGGCATGATGGCGTCGATGGCCAGGGTGAGTTGGGTTTCCCAGCCCAGTTCGAGTGCGCGGGCATCTTCCACCAGGCGGCTGGCCGCCTGCAGCAGCTGTCGTCCCCGTTCCAGCACGAGCCGGCCAACCGGGGTAAACTGGGTTTTGTGGCCGGATCGATCGAATAGCGCCAGATCGAGCTCGTCTTCCAGTTTCTGCATGGTATAGCTGAGTGCAGAGGGCACCTTGCCCAATTCATCGGCGGCGGCGGCAAAACTGCCTCGGCGCTCGATGGCGTCGAGCACGCGCAATGCCTCCAGCGTCAGGGCTTTTTCTCTCGACATGATATTTGGCTCTACTTGTGTGCATTACGGCAACCATAACCCAGCCGGAATCGGGTTGCATACGGTCGTGTTTAAAACCAGCCCATCCCCTTCAGCAGGGCGGCGCCGAGACTGGTGCTCAGCAGGGAACCCAGGGTGGTGACCGCGATGATATTGGCGGCCAGCACCGCATTGCCGCCCATGGCGCGCACCATGACGTAGCTGGCGGCGGCGGTGGGCGAGGCGTTGATCAGAAACAGGATGACCAGTTCAAAATCACGAAAACCGACCAGATAACCGCCCAGGGTAATCAGGGCGGGAATCGCCAGTAACCGCAGCAGGGCAACGCCAGGCAGCAGTCTGTTCTCTGCGCTGCCACCCTTCAGACTCAAACTGGCGCCGGTGCAGAGTAATGCCAGCGGCAGCGTCATCTGTGCCAGGTACTGGCCGGTTTTCATCAGCGTTTCCGGCACCGTCCAGTCGCTGGCGGCAAAGGGCAGGGCGGCGACAATACCGATAATCAGCGGATTTTTGATGATCCCCAGGAGTACCTTTCTTACCGGCAGGCTATCGCCCTGATTCAGGCTGCGATGCAAGGTGATCACCGCCAGAATATTGAACAGTATGGTCAGGCAG
The DNA here is from genome assembly GCF_039539745.1 of Oceanisphaera sediminis. Taxonomy (NCBI): domain Bacteria; kingdom Pseudomonadati; phylum Pseudomonadota; class Gammaproteobacteria; order Aeromonadales; family Aeromonadaceae; genus Oceanisphaera; species Oceanisphaera sediminis. The sequence continues at coordinate 6,669 of NZ_BAABDS010000029.1, read as the reverse complement.
GCCACGTACATGGCGGCGGCCGCCACCCCCTGGCTGCCATAGGCATTGTTAACGTAGGCCAGACCCACGATGCCCATGTTGGCGCGAAAGGCGCCCTGTACCAGAATGCCGCGTACGCGCTTGTCTGGCGTCATGCGAATGGCCAGCCACTCCAGCAATAAAAAGGCCAGCAGCGTTGCCGCCATGCCATAAAGAATGAGCGAAGGACTGGCCATTTGGCTGAAGTCGGTTTGCGCTATGCTGGTAAACAGCAACATCGGCAGGGCGATATTGAAGACCAGCTTGCTGGCTCCGTCGATAAAGCCTTCATTCATCATTTGGCTGCGGCGCAGGCCAATACCCAGCAATAACAGCAGGCAGATAGGGCCGGTAATGGAAACAGAAAACAGGACGCTGTTAATAAGCTGGTTCATTCAGTCTGGAATTAGGGCTCGGGGAGAGTCAGCATGCCTCGGGCGGCCATGGCGAGCAAGAGTGGTATTGATTTTGGTTGCCTGTAAATAGAAAAAGGCGCATCAACGGCGCCTTTTTCTATTTATGACTGGTAATCGCCAGCACGCTCGGGCTGGTAATCGATGGCCGTAATGGTCACCTGCAGCGTCTTGCCGTTAGGTCCGGGCCATTCGATGCACTGGCCAATCGCCAGGCCGAGCAGAGCCGCGCCGATGGGCGCCAGTACCGAGATTTTCTCTTTGGCACCATCCATATCCCGTGGGTAGCACAGCGTCTTGGTAAAGGAGTCTTTGCTGCCGGCCATGGTAAAGGTAATGATGGAATTCATGGTCACGATATTGTCCGGAACCTCGGCGGGTGCGACTACCTTGGCTCGATCAAGTTCATTCTCCAACCGTCTGACAGCCTCCGAGTCGGGCTGCTTTTCAAGCAAGGCCTCGAGCCGGGCCAGATCCAATGTAGATACAGTAATAGGTGGCAACTGGGCCATATAAACCTCCATAAAAAAGCAGGCAACGCCAAAAGCGCTGCCTGAACCCGATCACTAAGATATACCCCAATACAACTGCTTTAGCCAGCGGCGGTGCGGGCTATTTTCAGCGAATATGAAAAAGTTCCCGGCGTTGTTAAAAACCGACCTTAGTTTGCGTTAAATCAAAAAAGTTCCGCACCAAATACGGCAAACTGGCCCCAGTTGAAACTTCCCAGTATAAATATTTAAGGACCGAATATGAAAAAAGTCGCTTTACTGGTTGCCGCCGCCCTGATGGCCCCCTCTGCCTTTGCCCACCAGGCCGGTGATATTCTGGTACGTGGTGGTGCTATGACCGTTGCCCCGACTACAGACTCTGATGATACTTTTGATGTTGATTCAAATACTCAGTTAGGCCTGACCTTCTCTTATATGGTCACCGATAACTGGGGTGTTGAGCTGTTGGCTGCCACCCCCTTTTCACACGGTGTGAGCCTTAAGGGCTCAGGCGAGGTTGCTAATGTGAAGCACCTGCCGCCGACTTTGATGGCCCAGTACTACTTCGGCAATGCCCAGAGCAAGGTGCGTCCCTATGTAGGTGCCGGTGTTAACTACACCTTCTTCTTCGATGAAGAGGGGCGTAACGTACTGGATGATAAAAACGTCAAAGCCGATGACTCCTGGGGCTTGGCCGCTCAGGCCGGCCTAGACATGAAAGTGACAGACAATCTGTTTGTAAACGGCTCGATCTGGTACATGGATATTGATACCGATGTGTCCGTAAATGGCGTCTATCAGGATACAGCCAACATCGATCCCATCGGCCTGATGGTTGGCTTGGGCTATAGCTTCTAAGTAATTTGCAATGTGGGTTGAGAGGCATTGAGCCTCGGCAGTGTTTTGGGCAGACCCTTTGGTCTGCCTTTTTTTTCCTTATCGATCCCTATCCCCTCCAGTAGACCTCGCCATCGTATCGCCTTCCTCCGGTCTCAATATGCTTTTTTCATACTAATAAATCAGTGGTTATCACTTTTTACGAAGAAAACCTTGCCTCTGAATGTCTGGCTGTGTAAACATGAAGCCATATAGACGTCTAAGTGGCTCCGTGGCTCCGTGGCTCCGTGGCTCCGTGGCTCCGTGGCTCCGTGGCTCCGTGGCTCCGTGGCTCCGTGGCTCCGTGGCTCCGTGGCTCCGTGGCTCCGTGGCCACGAAGAGCGCGGAGAGAATAAAAAATGGCCGTGTTGTGTCCAGGAAGAGGCCGTTTTCTAGGTTACGAAGTACCACCGAGAGTTTCGTCATTTCTGGCCGCTGGTGCGCTCAAACTCAGGGGTGGCGCGGCTCATGTTAGGGGATTGGCAAGGCAGCGGACAGTACCCAGATCCACACACACATGTGTTATTCTGGGTTCAACGAAATCATCGAGTCCATTGCTCGTCTGCCCAGTGAGCCTATCTGGGTCAACCCCGACTGCGGTCTCAAGACTCGTAACAGGGAAGAAACCCGTGCAGCCCTGGCTAACATGGTGGCGGTCACGCAGGAGTTGCGCAAGGCCTATGCCGAAGCCAGGGCATAAAGGAATTGTTTTAATTTAAGTTGTCAGGAGATAAACATGGGTTTTCACAGCGCGCGTCATGTAGAAGCGCTTAATCAGTCAATGTCCGAGCTGAATGGCGATATTAATGTCTCATTTGAATTTTTTCCGCCAAACAGCGAGAAGATGGAGCAAACCTTGTGGAGCTCCATCGAGCGACTGAAAACGCTGGCGCCCAAGTTTGTCTCCGTCACCTACGGCGCCAACTCCGGCACCCGGGACAGAACGCACAAGGTGATCAAGGACATTCAGGATAAAACCGGCCTGATTGCCGCCCCGCACCTGACCTGTATCGATGCCAGCCGCGACGAGCTGCGCGGCATCGCCCGGGACTACTGGAATAACGGCATCCGGCAGATCGTGGCCTTGCGTGGCGATCTGCCCAAGGGCATCGAAAAGCCGGATATGTATGCCGCCGACCTGGTGAGCCTGCTGAAGGAAGAAGCCGACTTCGATATTTCGGTGGCGGCGTATCCCGAGGTACACCCGGAAGCAAAAAGCGCCCAGGCCGATCTGCTCAGCCTGAAGCGCAAAATAGACGCCGGGGCCAACCGGGCCATTACCCAGTTTTTCTTTGATGTGGAGTCCTACCTGCGGTTTCGCGATCGCTGCGTGACCATCGGTATCGACACCGAAATCGTGCCGGGCATATTGCCGGTGTCCAACTACCAGACCCTGCTGAAGTTTGCCGGTTTCTCCAACGTTCGCATTCCGAGCTGGATGCACCAGCGTTACGAAGGGCTGGAAGACGATCAGAATACCCGCAATCTGGTAGGGGCCAGCATCGCCATGGATCAGGTTCGGGTACTGAGCCGGGAAGGGGTGAAGGACTTCCACTTCTACACCCTGAACCGTTCCGAGCTGACCTACGCCATCTGTCACAGCCTGGGTGTGCGTCCCCCGGTGGCTGTGGCGCAGTAAGCATTCCTTTATAAAAAGCCCCCGCAACGTCAGTTGCGGGGGCTTTTTTCATTCGTTAGTGGTGCAGGTGAGAAGCGGCGGTTAGGCTTCTAACCCGGATTGCTCATTGACTTGCTTACCGTCTTCATTTCACTATTGCCTCCGCTTGTTCTCAGTTGGATCTACTTTCTGGCTGAATGGATCCCTCATCATCAAAAGGACTTCTTATGCGTATCAAACCGCTGACGTTTGCTTTGACTGCCGCCCTCGGCATGACCCTTGCCGCTCCTGCTTTTGCTCAGGAAACCCGTGAGTTTTCTGTTTCCACCGTATTGTCAGACGCCTTTCCCTGGGGACAGGCGGCAGAAAAATGGGCCGAGCTGGTCAATGAGCGTTCCGACGGGCGCCTCACCCTCAAGGTGTATCCCAATGCGCAGCTGGTATCCGGCGATCAGACCCGTGAATTTTCTGCCATGCGCAGTGGCCTCATCGATATGGCGGTCGCCTCCACCATCAACTGGTCACCCCAGGTACCCGAGCTGAACCTGTTCTCGCTGCCTTTCCTGATGCCGGACGAGGCGGCCATCGACGCCATTACCCAAGGCAGCACCGGCGAGAAAATTTTTACCGCCATCGACAAGAAAGGCGTGATGCCGCTGGCCTGGGGCGAAAACGGCTTTCGCGAGCTGTCCAACTCCAAACACACCATCGACGGCCCGGAAGATGTGCAGGGTCTCAAGGTACGGGTAGTGGGCTCGCCGCTGTTTCTGGATACCTTCAGCACTCTGGGTGCCAACCCGACCCAGATGAGCTGGGCCGACGCCAAGCCGGCGCTGACCACCGGCGCCATCGACGGTCAGGAAAATCCGCTGTCGGTGTTCGATGTGGCGCGGGTGGATCAGGTAGGCCAGAGCTATCTGACCCTGTGGCATTACATGGCAGACCCGCTGGTGTTCGGCGTAAACAAGCGGGTGTGGAAGTCACTGTCCGAAGAGGACCAGACGTTGCTGCAACAGGCTGCCATCGACGCCGGAGCCTGGGAAATCGAGAAATCCCGTAACGAACTGAGTGAGACCCTGGCCGCCATCAAGGAGCGTGGTGTCGAAGTGACCGAGCTGACTCCCGAGCAGCATCAGGCCTTCGTCGATGCCACCGCCGAGGTATATCAGAAGTGGACCCCGCGTATTGGTGCCGAACTGGTTGCCGAAGCCCAGGCGGCCATCGCCGCACGTTAACACTCTTTTATCTGGCCCGGCGGCAACGCCGGGCCGAATTAGTTAAGTTAAACCTCCTGTTAAGAGTTGTACCCATGTCAAAATCTGCCCCCGATGCCCGGCCCGAGCGCTGGCTGGCGGCCCTTGCCCTGCTGGCTGTTTGTGTGATCAGTCTGGGCAATGTAGTGGTGCGTTACACCACCGCTGCGTCCTTTGCCTTTACCGAAGAGTTTTCCGTGTTTCTGCTGGTGGTGCTGACCTTTGCCGGCGCCGCCGTGGCTGCCCGCCGCCATGTTCATATCCGTATTGAGCTGGTGGAGGAGTGGCTGCCCGTTCGTCTGCGACCTGTGCTGTATCTGCTTCAGTGGGCCGCTAGTGTGCTGTTGCTGGGCCTGGTGGTCTGGTACGGCGCCTTGTTGACCTGGGAGGAATACAGTTGGGAATCGCTGTCACCCGGCCTGGGCTACCCTACCTGGATTTACCTGATCTGGCTGCCACTGCTGTGTCTGGCCATTATCTGGCGTCTGACCCAGAGCATGATGGAACGTTGCCGGACCTGTCTGCAAGCAGGAGGTGCTCATGAGTCCTGATCTTCTGATGCTGCTGGTATTCGGCGGCGCCATGCTGCTGGGGGTGCCGGTGGCCTTCGCCTTGGGGCTGGGCGGCGCCGCCGGCATTGTGGTCGGCCTGTCGCCGGACATGCTGGCGACCCTGGGTACCAATACCTACAACAGTATCGCCAAGTACCCGCTGATCGCCATACCGCTGTTTATTCTTACCGGGCTTATCTTCGAACGCGCCGGGGTGGCGGCCAGCCTGGTGCGTTTTGCCCAGGCGCTTATCGGCCCACGTCACGGCGGTCTGGGGCTGGTGGTGGTACTGGTGTGCCTGATCATGGGCGGCATGAGCGGCTCGGGCCCGGCGGACGCCGCCGCCGTGGCCATGGTGATGCTGCCCAGCATGACCAGAGCCGGTTATCCCAAGCCGTTTTCGGCGGCGCTGATCGCCTCGGCATCCTCTACCGCCATCCTGATCCCGCCGTCCATCGCCCTGATTCTCTATTCGATTGTGGTGCCGGGAGTGGATTTGCGGGCACTGTTCGCCGCCGGTTTGTTCCCCGGTCTGCTGGCGGGAATGTCGTTGCTGCTGCCGGTGTGGTGGTTGGCCAAACGCAACGGCTGGGAAGACCCTCGTCAGGGCGAACGGCCCGATTTGAAAGAGAGCTTTATCAAGGCCTTGCCGGCGCTGTTTGCGCCTGTGCTCATCCTGGGTGGTTTAAGGTCTGGTCTGTTCACGCCGACCGAAGCCGCAGTAGTGGCGGTGACCTATGGCCTGATCGTGGGGATTTTCGTCTATCGCCAGCTCAGCCTGAAGGATGTCTGGGGCATGCTCGGCGAAGCGGGCATGGTGTCCGGCGTGGTAATGATCATCATTTCGCTGGCGGGCATCTTCGCCTGGGCCGGTACTACCCTCGGTACCTTCACCCATCTGGCCGAGTCGATGCTGTCGTTGTCGGATCAAGGCTGGGTGCTGATGATACTGATCATGGTGCTGGTGCTGCTGGCGGGCATGCTGCTGGATGCCATTTCCATTTACCTGATCATCACGCCGATACTGATCCCCCTGATGCAGCATTTTGGTTGGAATCCGGTGTGGTTCGGCATTCTGCTGGCGATGAATATCGCCGTCGGCCAGTTTACCCCGCCGGTGGCCATCAATCTGATGGTGACAACCCAAATCGCCGGTATCCGGCTGGAGAGAACCTTCGGCTGGGCGCTGTTCTTCATGTTCACCATGCTGTCGGCGCTGATACTGGTGATGCTGTTCCCGGGCATTGCATTGTGGCTGCCGGAACGGCTGGGTTATGTAGTCGGCCCCTGGTAACTTCATAAAATAAGCCCGTAAACCAAAGCCCCCGTAACCCAGGTTGCGGGGGCTTTTTATATGTGAGGAGTGATACCAAACAGATTGGCTATGTATGAGTTAACTGTGTCTGTGCCAATAAGATGCTGTTTTCATTCGGGTTAGTGTGAGTTTCA
>NZ_BAABDS010000028.1:0-42367 GCF_039539745.1 Oceanisphaera sediminis | reverse complement strand
GTTTCACTCTCTTCAGATCCATGATGCACTTACTATCGGCAGGATTTTACAATGATTGAGAACGCCCCCTAGTGATAAAGAGTATTTCACCTTGCCTTCGATTTCGATAGCTCCATTTGAATAACATGTGACGTAGGCCAACGGTTAGCCGATATGCTCTGTGTTGCCGGTGATACCACTAATGTGGAATGGTCTGATCCGCCAACTGAAGTGGCGGCTACGGAGTTGGCTCGGATGTTGTGTTTTTCCGCGAGTCACGCCGCAATTGACGGGAGGACAAAGGGATTCGCTCAGCCGACCATCCGCGCCACGGATGGCGCGGCTGAGCCCCTACGGATGGGTTTACGGCGAGTCGGCGGAGCGGGTCCTTTGCCCGATGTTGCTGCCGGTATCGTGCAACGTTCTTGGTCGATTACTCTTGGCATCAAATATCGACCCTACGGATTAGGCTCGGGTGTTGCGGTTTGTCTTGCAGGCCACGCTGGAACCGACAGGAGGATAAAGGGATCTGCTCGGCCGACCTTCTGTTTCAGGGATGAAACAGAGAGCCCCCAGGGAGGGGTTTACGGCGAGTCGGCAGAGCGGGCCCTTTATCCTCATGTTTCCCCTTCACCCCATGTTCAGTGCCAGTTCGTCCGGGTAGCCGCGTTCGCGGGCCAGGCGGATGGCTTCCTGCTCTACCTCGCCGGCGTTCTGGTCTTTGGTGAGGGCGAGACTCGGTGACAGCGGTTGCCCGTCCATCTCCAGCCAGCCCAGTTCGGCCAGCCTGCCGACGATGCGGTCGGCGGCGGTCAGCGCCGAGCTGGCCTTGACGATCTCTACCCGCGCATAATGATTGCCTTCAAACGACACGTCCGCCGCCCGCAGCGAGGGGTCGCTGCCCGGTATTTGCTGGGCACCATACAGCGGCTTGCCGCCGACTTCGGCCTCGCCAAAGGCGGGCAGCAGCCGGGCCAGATGAGCGATGGCATCTTGAGTGCGGGCTGCTATGTCCGGCGTTTGCCAGCCGTTGTCCAGCTGGGCCACATAGGGCTGCGGCAGCCGGGGCTGGGCGCTGTGCTCGCAACTGGCGGCCAGGCCGCCCTTGAACAAAGTGATGCCGTCGGTCATGCCGTGCAGCTGAAAGATGCCGTTCGGGTAGGGCGTCAGCTGGGCCATGCCGTTGGGCGTGCCGCGCTGGCCGTGAAAAATCACCTCCGGCCATTCGCCTTCGGTCTGCCAGTGGGCCACGTAGGCAGCCTTGTATTCCACCAGCCGTTGGCGGCGGAAGCCGGCCATGTCGTCCACCAGACCGGTGCGAAAACCACAGGCATTGACCAGAAAGTCCACCTTGAACGGCTGTTCCTGCCCGTCCTGGTTAGTGCCGTGAATGGTCCAGCCGTCGGGTCCTTGCTCCAGTCTGGTGGCGCGGGTATGAAAGTGCAGCGCGCAGTGCGGCACGCCGTTCAGCGCCAGGGTGGCGGTGGCCGCCATGCGAAACAGGCTCCAGCCGTATTCCTGCACCAGGATCAGCGGAAACTTCAGCTTGTCCGGATCCAGGTGGTGCGCCAGCGGGATCAGCCAGTCGTCCTGGCTGTCGGCCTTGAGCGGAATGGGCTGGCGGGCCAGGGCCTCGAACTGCTCGCGGCTGTAGCAGCGATAATATTCCTCCGGCTCGCCCAGCACCTTGTTGGCCGGATCTTCCTCTACCAGGCGCCGATATTCCTGTGCCACCTGTTTCAGCCGGGGCAGCAGGGCCTCGGCATCGCCCGGATCCGACACCGGGGTGGCGATGACGGTCGGTCGGCGATTGATGCTGTGCGGGTAGGCGCGCACCGAGGCAATGGACTGGCGCAGCAGGGTCAGGCATTGCTGGTCGCTGATGTCCCGGTACAGGTTGCCGCCCGCGTGCAAATGACAGATAGGCGGTCCGTTCACCAGACCGCTGCTGGCTTCGATAAGCAGGGTGTGAATGCCCATGTCCGCCAGTCGCAACGCCACTGTTGCACCGGCGATGCCGCCGCCCAGAATACCGACCTTGAGCGGGCGCTGGGCGGGAGCATGGCAAAGATTCGCGTTCATTAGGTCTCGGTCAGGATGTTTTTTTTAACAGCTCATACGGCGGAGCAACGCGGCCCGGGGGCCGCCTCCGCCACTCTCGTATCCCTTCCGTGGGTGTTCATCATGCCTGATGGGCGAGCAGCTCGTTGAGCATGTCGCCCATCAGCGCCAGTCTTGCCTTGGCATCCTCACTGGGAATGGCGAAGCGCAATTTGGTGGGCCCCTCCATTTTGTAGATGCGCGGCTGGCTTTGCAACAGGCTCACCAGATACATGGGATCGACCCTGGCATCCTGGGCAAAGGTGATGCTGCCGCCATTGGGGCCGGCGTCAATCTTGTCGATGCCAAGGGCGCTGGCCTTGAGTTTGAGCCCGGCCAGTGCCACCAGGTTCTTGCTCGGCTCCGGCAGCAGACCGAAGCGGTCAATCAGTTCTACCTGCAGCTCGCGCAGGGCGGCCTCGTCTTCGGCGGTGGCGATGCGTTTATACATGGACAAGCGCATGTTCACATCCGGAATATAGTCGTCCGGCAGCAGGGCAGGCAGGCGCAATTCAATCTCGGTCTGGGCGCGCAGCAGTTGATCCAGCGTCGGCTCCTTGCCCGATTGCAGCGCCTTCACCGCCTGCTCCAGCATCTCCATGTACAGGCTGAAACCGATGGCGGTGATCTGGCCGCTCTGCTCGTCGCCCAGCAGCTCGCCGGCGCCGCGAATTTCCAGATCGTGGGTGGCGAGGGCAAAGCCGGCGCCCAGATCTTCCAGTGCGGCAATGGCCTCCAGCCGTTTTCTGGCGTCGGTGGTCATGCGCTTGGGGTGCGGGGTCAGCAAATAGGCATAGGCCTGATGGTGGGAACGGCCCACCCGGCCGCGCAGCTGGTGCAGCTGGGCCAGACCCAGCTTGTCGGCCCTGTCCATGATAATGGTGTTGGCGCTGGGTACGTCGATGCCGGTTTCGATGATGGTCGAGCACAACAGCACGTTGAAGCGCTGATGGTAGAAATCACTCATCACCTGTTCCAGCTCCCGCTCGCGCATCTGGCCGTGGGCGATGCCGATGCGGGCCTCGGGCACCAGGGTGCGCAGGGCGTCGGCGCTGTTCTCTATGGTCTGCACCTCGTTGTGCAGGTAATAGACCTGGCCGCCGCGCTTGAGCTCGCGCAGTATCGCCTCGCGAATGGTGGCCGGATCCGACTCGCGTACAAAGGTCTTTACCGCCAGTCGCTTGGCCGGCGGGGTGGCGATGATCGACAGGTCGCGCATGCCGCCCATGGCCATGTTCAGGGTACGCGGAATGGGCGTCGCGGTCAGGGTCAGAATGTCCACGTCGGCGCGCAGCGCCTTGATCTGATCTTTCTGGCGCACGCCGAAGCGGTGCTCTTCGTCCACGATCAGCAGGCCCAGATCCTTGAAGCGCACATCCTGGCTCAGCAGTTTATGAGTCCCGATCACAATATCGATGCCGCCGTCGGTCAGGCCGGCCAGCACCTTGTCCTGCTCTTTGCCGGTCTTGAAGCGGCTGATGATTTCCACCCGTACCGGCCAGTTGGCGAAGCGGTCGCGAAAGTTGTCGTAATGCTGCTGGGCCAGCAGGGTGGTGGGCACCAGCACCGCCACCTGCTTGCCGCCGTGCACCGCCACAAAGGCGGCGCGCATGGCCACTTCGGTTTTGCCGAAACCCACGTCGCCGCACACCAGCCGGTCCATCGCCTTGGGCTGGGTCATGTCGGTGAGCACGGCGTTGATGGAGGTAAGCTGATCGTCGGTTTCTTCAAACGGAAAGGCATCGGCAAACTGGCGATAGGCCGCCTTGTCGTGGCTGATGGCCTGGCCCGGTTTGGCGGCCCGGCGGGCATATACGTCCAGCAGCTCGGCGGCCACGTCGCGCACCTTTTCCGCCGCCTTGCGCTTGGCCCTGGCCCAGGTGTCGTTGCCGAGTTTGTTGAGGTGGGGGTCGTCGGCACCGCTGTAGCGGCCCACCAGGTGCAGGGCGGTCACCGGCACATAAAGCTTGTCGCCGCCGGCGTATTCCAGGGTCAGATATTCGGACTTGAGTCCGCCCGCATCCAGGGTTTGCAGCCCGGTGTAGCGGCCCACGCCGTGATCCAGATGCACCACCGGCTGGCCGATGGACAGCTCCGCCAGGTTGCGAATCAGGGTGTCCGGACTCAGGCCGGTGGACTTTTCCCGGCGGCGGCGTTGTATGACCCGGCCGCCGAGCAGGTCGCCTTCACAAATCAGCGCCAGCGTGTCGTCGAGAATAAAGCCCTGCGCCAGCGGCCCGACCAGCAGGCCGATCGGATCCTTGCCGGCCACAAAATGCGAAAAACCATCACAGGGCCAGGGCTTGATGGCGCTGCCCGCCAGCAGCTCCACCAGCGCCTCGCGTCGGCCGGCACTTTCCACCGAGAACAGGATGCGACCTTTGAAGTTTTCGCAGAAGTCGAGCAGCCGGGCCAGGGGCTCGGTTTTCTGGTGCTCTACTTCCAGTGTGGGCAGGGGCTGAATGGGGGCATTCTGCCGATCGCCTTTTTCCAGCACCGGGGTGCTGCTCAGTTGCAGCCGGGGCCACTGGTTCAGCTGTTGCAGCAGGGCGTCGGGCTTGAGGTAAAGCTCGTCCGGCGCCAGCAGCGGGCGCAACTGGTCGTGGCGGCGGTCTTCATAGCGGCTTTGTACATCCTGCCAGAAGCCGTCGGCGGCGTCGTTCAGCTCGCCGACACCCAGTACCAGCAAGTGCTCGGGCAATGAGTCGAACAGGGTCTGGGTCTGCTCGAAAAACAGCGGAAAATAGTGCTCTATGCCGGGAGGAAACTGGCTCTGGCTGACCCGATGATAAAGCGACTCCGGCTCGTTGCGCAGGGTAAATTGCTCCCGGTACTGGCCGCGAAAACGCTCGATGGCGGCGGTGTCGGTAGGGAATTCCCGTGCCGGCAGCAATCGCACCTGCTTTACCTTGTCACGCGAGCGCTGGGTGTCGGGATCGAAGGGGCGCAGGGTGTCTATTTCGTCATCGAAGAAGTCGATACGCACCGGCTCACTCGCGCCCATGGGGTACAAGTCCAGCAGGGCGCCGCGGGCGGCAAATTCGCCGTGTTCCAGCACCTGCTCCACCGGCCGGTAGCCGGCGCGTTCCAGCCGGCCGCGCAGGGCATGCAAATCCAGCTTGTCGCCGGTGTTCAGCAGCAGGCTGTTCTGCTCCAGCCAGTTGCGTGGCGGAGTGCGCAGCATCAGGGTGGTGATGGGCGCAATCAGCAGGCCGCGTTTGAGCGCCGGCAGCCCGTACAGGGTTTCGAGCCGCTGGGAGATGATGTCCTGATGCGGCGAAAACTGGTCGTAGGGCAGGGTTTCCCAGTCGGGAAACAGCGCCACCGGCAGCTTATTGTCGGCATGAGTACCGTCGGCATCGGTGCCATTAGCCAGCAGGTGGCGCACCTCCTGCTCCAGGCGCAGGGCGGTGGGGGTGTCGGGCACTACCAGCAGCACCAGCTGTTGCTGTTGTTTGACCTGTTCGGCGATGGCCAGCGCCAGGCTGCTGCCAATCAGCTGGCCCAGGCTGGCTCTGGGGCGGGGAGTGGGGCTGGATATCTGTATCATGGGCGTGATGCGTCGTCCTGTTGGGCGCGGCGTTCGGCTCGGGCCTTGAGTTGTTTGGCCTGCAGTTGCAGGCTGGCGCGGATCAGGGCGTCTCTGTCTTGTTCGCGCAGGGCGATAAAGTCGCAGCGGTAGTGCTCCGTCTCGCCGTGAACCTCACCGTAACCGTATACGGCGACCGACAGTTCCGGCAGAAAGAGCTTGAAGCGAACCCGGTCGCCCTCGGCCAGCGGCTGTGATGAAGCGAAGGTAAAACCGCCGCCGCCCAGGCTCAGGGTCTGGTGGCGCTGATCGGGATCGTCCTGTCCCGCCAGCACATAACTGAGCACCAGATCGATTTTGCGCGACTGCTGGTTGATGATCTCCACCAGCTCGTTGGCGTGCTCGTCCAGGTTGCGCAGCAGCCGGGCATTATTGGTATCGATGCGGGTCACTTCACTGATAAGCTTGAACGGCGCGGGTATTTCGGCCTCCAGCGAGTCCGCGTCGGGCACTGTTTCGCCATCAGTCAGGGGGATCAGGTTAACCTGCGCCTGGTAGTCGATGCTGAAATAAGGGTCTGCCATCATTCGCTGCTCTTGTTGCGCCATTCACAAGCCTTTATTATTCCGCAACTTGCGGGTGACGTAAAACCCTTTAAAAAACGGATGATTACACCATGTTTCAACCCCTGACGCTGATGTTGGGTTTACGCTATGCCGGGGCCCGGGGCCGACGCAGCTTCGCCTCCTTCGTTTCCGGCTTTTCGACCATCGGTATTCTGCTGGGCGTTGCCGCCCTGATCCTGGTATCGGCGGTGATGAACGGCTTCGAACAGCAGCTGAAAGACCGCATGCTCGGGGTGATCCCTCATGCGCTGGTCACCAACGACCAACGGCGTCTGGCCGAGCCGGAGCAGTACCGCGAGCTGTTTGCGCCCGACTCGGTGGTCACCGCCGCCACGCCCTTCATCAGTGCCGAAGCCATGGTGCAGGGCCCGGGTCATCTGACCGGTGTGGAGCTCTATGGCCTGGATCCGGCCAACAATCAGGACAAACTGCTGCAGGGGCTGGATCCGCGCACCCGGGAATATTTCGAATATTTGCCCTATGGCCTGGTCATGGGGGCAGGCGTGGCCCGCAGCCTGGGCGTGGTGCCCGGCGATCAGGTGCGGGTAACGGTCACCGAGGGCAGCCGCTTCACCCCGCTGGGCCGGGTGCCGAGCCAGCGACTCTTTACCCTGGTGGGCACCTTCAGTACCGGCAACGACGTAGACCGGCAGCTGGTGCTGGCCCGGCTCGATGATGCCGCCCGCCTACTGCGCTATGCGCCGGGCCAGGCTTCCGGCCTGCGTCTGTGGCTGACCGACCCTTTCGAACTGTCGCAATTGCCGGCCCTGCCCGCCGGGCTGAAATACGAGACCTGGCAGCAGAGCCGGGGCGAGTTGTTTCAGGCGGTGGCGATGGAAAAGCGGCTGATGAGCCTGATGCTGGCGCTGATTGTGCTGGTGGCGGCGTTCAATATTCTGTCGGCCATGGTGATGGTGGTTACCGACAAGGAAGCCGAAATTGCCATGCTGCAAACCCTGGGCCTGAGCCGCAATCGGGTGATGGCGGTGTTCATGATTCAGGGCGGTTTCAGCGGCGTGCTGGGCAGTCTGCTGGGCTTTGCGCTCGGCCTGCTGCTGAGCCTGAACCTGGACGGAGTGCTGAACCTGCTGGGCATCAATTTCTATTCCGCCGCCGGGGGCAGTCAGCTGCCGGTATTGCTGTTGCCCGGGCAGCTGATCACCGTGTTGTTTTCCACTTTATTACTGTGCGTGCTGGCCAGCCTTTATCCGGCCTGGCGGGCGTCACGAGTTCATCCAGCCGAGGCTTTGCGTTATGAATAACCCCCTGTTAGTGGTCGAGAATCTGGGTAAAACCCATCAGGACGGAGCGCAGCCGGTCACCATACTGGACGGCGTCAGCCTGACGTTGGCCGCCGGTGAAAGCCTGGCGGTGGTGGGCAGCTCCGGCTCGGGCAAGAGTACCCTGCTGCATCTGCTTGGCAGCCTGGATGCCCCCAGCGAGGGGCGGGTGCTGGTAGAAGGGGAAGATCTGCATCATATGTCGGCCCGCAGCCAGGCCCGCTTTCGTAATCAGAAGCTGGGCTTCGTGTATCAGTTTCATCACCTGCTGGGCGAATTCAGCGCCCTGGAAAACGCCGCCATGCCGCTGTTGATTGCCGGCCGTCCGGTGAAAGAAGCCCAGGAGCAGGCCGAGGCCCTGCTCACCCGGGTGGGGCTGGGGCACCGGCTGGATCACCGGCCTTCGGCGCTGTCTGGCGGTGAGCGCCAGCGGGTGGCGATCGCCCGGGCGCTGGTCAACAAGCCCCGGCTGGTGCTGGCCGACGAGCCCACCGGCAACCTGGACGCCCACAGCGCCGCCGAGGTGTTTGCGCTGCTGGCCGAGTTGCAGAGCGAGCTGGGCACCGGCCTGGTGGTGGTGACCCACGATCTGGCGCTGGCCGCCCGGCTGGATCGGCAGTGTCGGCTGGTAGACGGTCGTCTGCAGGAGCAAGGCTGATGTTTCGTCCGTTAAGTGTCTTTCTGGGCTGGCGCTTCAGCCGGGCCCGGCGGCGCAACCGTTTTATTTCCTTTATCTCGGTGGCCTCTATTCTGGGCATCGCCATCGGGGTCGGTGCGCTGATCCTGGGGTTGTCGGCGATGAACGGCTTCGAGCGCGAGCTGGAAAACCGCATCCTGTCGGTCTTGCCCCACGGCCAGCTGCATACCGCCGACGGGCCGGTTACAGGCTGGCGCGACATGGCCAGTGAGATGGAGGCGGCGCCCGGCATACTGGCGGTGTCGCCCTATGTGCCGTTGGAAGGGCTGCTCAGCAAGGGCGCCAAGCTGAAGGCGGTGCAACTGCAGGGCGTGGTGCCGGAGCTTGAAAGCCGGGTGTCCGAGCTGACCCCCTACCTCGGCGGTGCCAGCCTGACGGTGCTGGTGCCCGGCGAGCGGGGGTTGATCCTCGGCAAGGCCATTGCCGACCAGCTGGAGCTTGAGGTCGGCGACCGGGTGTCCTTGCTGCTGCCGGCACCGGGCAGCCAGGGCTTTGGCTCGCCCCGACGCCACAGCTTTACTTTGCAGGGAATAGTAAGCATCGGCGGTCAGCTCGACACCGTGCTCGGTTATACCCACCTGCAGGATGCTCAGGAGCTGAAAGCGCTGGGGGATGCCATTGCCGGATTTCATCTGCGGGTGAATGAGGTGCTGGCGGCCGATCGGCTGACCATGAATGCCGGCATGGGGCTTCCGGCGCCGTTTTACGTCAGCAGCTGGATGGAAAGCCAGGGCAATGTCTACCGGGACATTCAGCTGGTGCGCACCCTGATGATAGTGGTGCTGCTGCTGGTGATGGCGGTGGCCAGCTTCAACATCGTCTCGACGCTGGTGATGGCGGTGAACGAGAAAAAAGGCGACATCGCCATCCTCAAGACCATGGGGGCGGGGCCCTGGCAGATCCGCGGCGCCTTCATGGTGCAGGGCCTGCTCAACGGCGTGACCGGCGTGCTGATTGGCGGTGCCCTGGGGTTGTTGCTGGCGACCCGGCTGTCTGAACTGGTGGCGGGACTGGAACGCTTGACCGGGCATCAGTTTTTGAACCCGGAGGTGTATTTCATCGACTTTATCCCCACCGAGTTTCACTGGGCCGATTTGTGGCTGGTGACCGGCTCGGCACTGTTGCTTATCTTCATCGCCACCCTTTACCCGGCCTGGCGTGCGGGCAAGTTGTTGCCCAGGCAGTTGCTGGGGGAAGCTTGAAAACAGCTTCAAGCGTTAAGCGGTAAGCGGTAAGAAAAACACGGCGCTGTTTGGTACGGCGCCGTTTTTTATCTTCATTGGCATCTGGACAGGTGTTTTTCGTAGGGTCGATTTCAATCGCTCTTATACCAATCCCACTAAACAAATGATCTATTTCATTTTTTGTATAAAAGTCGAACAAAGGGCTCGTTCCTCCGACTCGCAGTGAATCCCTCCCTGGAGGCTCAGCCGCGCCATCCGTGGCGCGGATGGTCGGCTGAACAGATCCCTTTGTCCTCCTTGATGCACCGGCGTTGCCTGTTAGCGCCGTCTACAGGCAACTCGATGCTCGAGAAGAGGCAGCAGAGATCGCCTCCCACGACCGTGAAATGCCAGGGATGGCATTTCCGAGCCCCCATGGATGGGTTTATGGCGTGTCGAGGGAGGCGGCTGTGTTGCCTCTGAGCCCGGGTTTAAAAATGATCAGATCTTTATTCAAATTGGTATTAATCGACCACAGGTGTAGTACTCAGGCTGAGTCGGTCCAATAAATTGGACCCTACGACACACCTGGCTGATGGCTTACAGCTTGTTTTCCCGCCGTTTTTCCCGCCGCAGCTTCCAGGCCAGTTGTACTTTCCAGCGCCAGCCCAGGCGGGTCACTATCCAGCCCAGCAGGGCGCAACTCAGCCCCATCAGCAGGGCGCCGGTCAGCAGGGGCACCGCCATGGCCAGGGCTTCGTGTTCCAGCGAACTTAGCGAGCCGTTAAATGCCAGTTCGGGGGTATCCAGCAGCCGGGCGCCGAGTCGGTAGGCGAAGTAAAACATCGGCGCCAGGGTCAGCGGGTTGTTGACCCACACCATGGCGATGGCCAGCGGCAGATAACCGCGGAACATGACCGCTAGACCGATGGCCACCAGGGTATGCATGGGCAGCGGCATCCAGGCGGCAAACAGGCCGGCGGCCACCGCCACGGCGGCAGAATGACGGTTGCAGCACCAGTAGTCGGGGTCGAGCAGGCGTTCGCCGAACAGCGCCAATATACGATGCTGGCGCAGGGTTTCCTGGCTGGGCATCCGGTGACGCAACCATTGGCGCAGCATCAGCGGTCTCGTCTGCGCAGTTTCCAGCGGCGCGATACCGTCCAGCGCCAGAGGCCGTGAATCACCATGAAACCGGTGGCCGCACTGACCAGGGCCATGACGCCACAGCCCACCAGAAAGGGGGGGCCGGCGGTGGTCATGGCGTTGCCGAGCCAGCTCAGGCTCAGCTCGAAATGCTGGTAATGGGGCGGCGTGTCGAGCAGAAAAGAGCCCAGTCGGTAGGCAAAATAGAACATCGGTGGCATGGTCAGCGGATTGGTTATCCAGACCAGCACCGCGGATAAGGGCAGGTTGACGCGAAAGGTCATGGCCAGCACGGCGGCCAGCATCATCTGAAAGGGGATGGGCAGCCAGGCACAGCACAGACCAACGGCAAAGGCGCCCGCGGCCGAATGCCGGTTGAGATGCCACAGGTTGTTGTCGTGCAGCCTGCTGCCCAGCAGACTCAGGTACTTGTTATTTTTAATGGTGCCCGGGTCGGGCATCAGGCGTTTTAACGTCTTTTTTGGCATCTGTTCCAAGTCCGCAATACTTATCGGATGGATAAGCGGCTGTTCTTTTTCTGCTTCGGCATCTCAACCATCATGGTCTGGCCCTGGCTCCCCGCCTGGGACTGGTGGTTGCCACTGGCTTGTCTGGGCTGCCTGTGTTGGCGGCCAAGGCCGGCCGTGGCCTGTCTGTTGTTCGGTTTGGTCTGGGCGTTGTGTTACAGCCATTGGCAATTGACCTGGCTGCACTCACCGGACTTGTTTCAGCGTAGCCAGTTGATCGCCGGCACGGTAGAGCGTGTTCAGCACCGGGAGTCTGGTGCAAGCAGGCTGATTGTCAGTCTGAAAAGCCTGAATGGTCAAGTACTTTCCCCCCGGCCAAGGGTGTTGCTGTCCTGGTATGGACAGAGCGGACCTCCGGCCGTCGGCGATAAAATACAGTCTGTCAGTCGGTTACAACCTCCTCATGGTCTGCTTAATCCGGGTAGCTTCAACAGTGCGCGCTGGCTGCTGGGGCAGGGGATAACGGCGCGTGGTTACCTGACCGGTACCCTGGCGCATCAGGCCGCCGACGCCTCAAGTCGTGCCCGGCTGGTGCAGCATATCGCGGCCATGACCACCGACTTGCCCGCCCGACGCTGGCTGCTGGCCCTGAGTGTAGGGGATCGCAGCGGGCTGACCGATGCAGACTGGGATATGCTGCGTGGTCTGGGGGTAAGTCATCTGTTTGCCATCTCCGGCCTGCATATCGGCCTGGTGGCCGGGCTGGGGCTGCTGGTCGGCCGCCTGAGTGGCCATCGGCTGCCGGCGGCGACAGTGGCGGGAGCGCTGGCGCTGGGCTATGCCTGGCTGGCGGGGTTTTCGGTGCCCACCCAGCGGGCCTTGCTGATGTTGCTGTTGTGGCTGGGCCTGTTTTGCTGGGGGCGTTTCTGGAGCGGCCGTCGCCTGTTGTTGCTGACCATGACGTTGCTGCTGGCGGTCATGCCCTGGCTGGCGCTGGATATGGGCTTTTGGCTGTCGGTGCTGGCGGTGGCCGCCCTGATGGTGAGTGCCGGCTGGCTGGGAGGGCAGAGCCTGTGGCGCTTGCAACTGGGGTTGAGTCTGCTGTTGCTGCCGTTGATTATGCTGTTTTTCGGCGGCATCAGCTGGCTGTCGTTACCGATCAATATGCTGTTGATCCCGCTGTTTTCGCTGCTGCTGATCCCCTTGTTGTTGCTGGCCTGTGTGCTGGTGTTGCCGGTGCCGACATTGGCCATGGTGGTGCTGATGTTGCTGAACGGCCTGTTCGAGCCGCTGATGAGCGGACTGCACTGGCTGAATGACAGCCTGTCGCCCTGGCAGACCCTGTCGGCCCGTGCCCAGGGGGGCTGGCTGTTGCTGTTGTTGTTGTCGTTCGGCCTGTTGCTGCCCAGGGCGCGCTGGCTGCCGGCGTTGGCCATTTATCTCATCTTGCTGCAACCCGACGTCATTGAACAAAAAAAGCAGCCTCGCTGGGAGGTGCGGATACTGGATGTGGGCCAGGGACTCTCGGTACTGGTGACCCAGGGGGAGCGGGCGCTGCTGTATGACACCGGCAACCGTTTTGACTCGGGTTTCAACATGGCCGATGGGGTGATACTGCCACTGCTGACCCGACTGGGCATCGACGAGCTCGATTATCTGGTGATCAGCCACGACGACCGGGATCACAGCGGCAACCGTGACTATCTGGCCGCCAGTCTGCCGGTAAAACATCGGCGGGGAGCCTGGCCGGACGGGCAGCATTGTCGCGCCGGGCAGGTGGAGCCGTGGGGAGTATTG
Organism: Oceanisphaera sediminis; assembly: GCF_039539745.1. NCBI lineage: Bacteria > Pseudomonadati > Pseudomonadota > Gammaproteobacteria > Aeromonadales > Aeromonadaceae > Oceanisphaera > Oceanisphaera sediminis. The sequence goes on along the minus strand of NZ_BAABDS010000028.1, from coordinate 29,583 downwards.
ACACTGCGAATGCAGTGGCCGCTTACTCCGAGCGGCCATCTCAACAACGACTCCTGCGTGTTGCATATCGGGGATGGCACCCTGTCGTTGCTGCTGACCGGAGACATAGAGGCCCAGGCGGAGCGGGGCTTGCTGGCGACGGGGCAGTCGGTGGCGGCGCAGCTGCTGCTGAGCCCCCATCACGGCAGTCGCAGCTCGTCATCCGCGGCATTCAATCGGGCGGTGGCACCGGATTGGGTGGTGCATACGGCCGGTTTTGCCAACCGTTGGGGCTTTCCGTCTGCCGAGGTGGTGGCCCGCTTCGAACAGCAAGGCGTGCCTCAGTTGATTACCGGCGAGCATGGCATGGTGCACCTGGTGGCGGACGGCCAACATTGGCGCCTGACCCTGTCCCGTCGCCCCGGCCCCTGGTATCAACGGCTCAATGGCTGGTTGACGACTGGCGGGAGCTCCGCTAAGTCGTTAGAATAGCGCCTCGTTTTTCAAGGCAGAGACTTTATGTCCCAAGATGACCACTCCTCTTCCTGGCCCGTGCTCAAACGGTTGCTGGGCTATGTGAAGGAGCGCAAGCTCGGTCTGGTGGCCGCCATTATCGGCATGGCGGGCTATGCGGCCGTTGATACCACCTTTGTCTATTCCATCAAACCGCTGATCGATGAGGGACTCACCGGTCAGGATCCCGACGTACTGAAATGGATGCCGTTGTTTGTTATCGGCATCGTGTTTCTGCGCGGCGTCTGTACCTTTTTGTCCGGCTATTGCATGGCCTGGGTCGGCAACCATGTGGTGATGTCGCTGCAGCAGCAGGTATTCAGCAAGCTGATGACGATGCCGGTGGCCTTTTTCGATCGTAATAACAGCGGCAACCTGCTGTCCAAGGTGACCTACGATGCCTCTCAGGTGTCGTCGGCGGCCAGCTCGACCCTGGTAACCCTAGTGCGTGAAGGTGCCACCGTCATCGGCCTGCTGGGGCTGATGTTCTATCACTCCTGGCAATTGTCGCTGATCTTCTTCGTGGTCGGCCCCGTGGTCGGGGTCATGATAGCGGTGATCAGTCGTCGCTTCCGTCGCCTCAGTCGCGGCATGCAGGATGCCATGGGCAACATTACCAGCAGCACCGAGCAGATGCTGAAAGGCCATAAAGAAGTGCTGATGTTCAACGGTCAGCAGGTGGAGTCGGGTCGTTTTCAGCGGGTCAGCAATGCGGTACGCCAGCAGAACATGAAGATGGTGGCGGCAGATTCCATCGGCACGCCGCTGGTACAGGTGATTGCCTCCAGCGCCCTGGCCATTCTTTTGTATGTGTCCACCTTCGATAACATTCAGGATCAACTGACGCCGGGTACCTTTACCGTCATCGTCACCTCCATGATGATGCTGATGCGCCCGCTCAAGAGCCTGACCCAGGTCAACGCCGCGTATCAGCGCGGCATCGCCGCCTGTCAGAGCCTGTTCGGCCTGATCGACAGCGACGGTGAGAATGATACCGGTACCCGGTCACTGAAACGGGCCAAGGGTCTTATCGAATTCGATCGGGTCGGCTTTACCTATCCGACCAAGGAAAACCCGGCGCTGAAGGACGTGAGCTTCACGCTTGAACCGGGCAAGACCATCGCCCTGGTGGGGCGTTCCGGCTCCGGCAAGAGCACCATCGCCGGCCTGTTGACCCGCTTTTACGATATCGATGCCGGTGAAATCCGCCTCGACGGCGTGGATCTGCGCGAATACCGCTTGAGCGACCTGCGTCGCCAGTTTGCACTGGTGTCCCAGCAGGTGCATCTGTTCAACGACACCATCGCCAACAACATCGCCTATGCGGCCAAGGGCGAATACAGCCGGGAACAGATTATCGCGGCGGCGAAGGTGGCCTATGCGGATGAATTCATCGACAAGCTGGATCAGGGTTATGACACCATCATCGGTGAAAACGGTGCCAGCCTGTCCGGTGGTCAGCGCCAGCGTATCGCCATCGCCCGGGCTCTGCTGCGCAATGCGCCGCTGTTGATCCTGGACGAGGCGACCTCGGCGCTGGATACCGAGTCGGAACGCCATATTCAGGCGGCGCTGGATGCGCTGCGCAAAGACAGAACCGCGCTGGTGATTGCCCACCGTCTGTCCACCATCGAAAACGCCGACGAGATCCTGGTGATTGACGAAGGCCGGGTGGTGGAGCGGGGCTCTCACCTGGAGCTGCTCGAGCGTCAGGGCGTGTATGCCCAGCTCAGAAGCATTCAGTACGGCGAGGGTTGATGCAGGCCTGGTACCGGCCCCGCACCGGCTGGCTGTGGCTGCTTGCCCCCCTGAGCGTCCTGTTTGCGCTGATAAGCGGCCTGCGCCGCGGGTTGTTTCGGCGCGGGCTCAAGGCGGCGTATCGGGCACCGGTACCGGTAATCGTGGTCGGCAACCTGACCGTGGGCGGCAACGGCAAGACCCCCTTGGTGGTGTGGCTGGTGGAATGGCTGCGCCGGCAGGGCTATACCCCCGGGGTGATTAGCCGCGGCTACGGCGGCAAAGCCGAGCACTATCCCTTGTTGCTGGACGAAAACACCCGGCCCGAGCAGGCCGGCGACGAGCCGGTATTGATTCATCGGCGCACCGGTTGCCCGGTGGTGGTTGGTCCCAAGCGGGGACAGGCTGCGGCGCTGCTGGCCGCACAAGGAGTGAATATCATCATCAGCGATGACGGCCTGCAGCATTACGCTCTGGCCCGGGATATCGAACTGGTGGTGGTGGACGGCAAGCGGCGCTTCGGTAACGGCCATCTGTTGCCGATGGGCCCGCTGCGTGAGAGGGTATGGCGGCTGGACCGGGTAGATGCGATTATCAATAATGGTGGCCCGGTCGGTGCCGGAGAGTATCTGATGACGCTCGAACCCGGCGCCCTGCAACCGGTTAGCGGCACAGCGGCCGCCCCCGAGCCGGGATCGAATGTGCATGCCCTGGCGGGCATCGGTCATCCGCCACGTTTTTTTGCGACCCTGGAGCAGTTGGGCTTTATACTGGAGCGGCGGTTGGCACTGGCCGATCACCAGGCGGTGGCCCCCGAGCAACTTGTCGGCCTGCAGTCGGCACCCTTGCTGATCACCGAAAAAGATGCGGTCAAATGGCCGGGGGGGCATGATAATACCTGGTTTGTACCGGTGGATGCCCGATTACCCGCCGATTTCGAACAATTGCTTTTAATTCGACTCAAGGAGCTAGCTCATGGCGATTGATGCCAAACTGGTGGAAATCATTGCCTGCCCGGTATGCAAGGGCAAGTTACAGCTGGATCGTCAGCATAACGAACTGGTGTGCCGTTTCGACCGGCTGGCTTATCCCATTACCGAGAACATTCCGGTACTGCTGGAAAGCCGCGCCCGTAAACTGAGCCTGGACGAGTTGCCCGCATGAGCTTCGTCGTGGTGATCCCCGCCCGTTTCAGTTCGACCCGTCTGCCGGGCAAGCCGCTGGCCGATATTCACGGCAAGCCGATGATTTTACGGGTAGCCGAGCAGGCACAACGCAGTGGCGCCGACCGGGTGGTGGTGGCCACCGACGATGTTCGCATTCGCGACGCGCTGGCAGCCAGCGGCGTCGAGGTCTGCATGACCGGCGCCCATCACGAGTCCGGCACCGAGCGCCTGGCCGAGGTGGTTGAGCTGCTGGGGCTGGCAGCGGATGATATCGTGGTGAATGTGCAGGGCGACGAGCCGTTGCTGCCGCCGGCGCTGGTGGATCAGGTCGCCGGCCTGCTGGCCGGCAGCGATGCACCCATGGCGACCCTGGCCACTCCGCTTGAGCATGCGGCTCAGCTCACCGATCCCAATGTGGTCAAGGTGGTACAGAGTGAAGCCGGACGGGCGCTGTATTTCAGCCGTTCTGCCATTCCCTTCGACCGGGACGGCATGGCCGACGGCACGCCGGATGTGGGCCACTGCCGCCGGCATATCGGTATTTATGCCTACAGAGCCGGTTTTATTCGCCGTTATCTGGCCTTGCCGGTCAGCCCGCTGGAGCAGCTGGAAAAGCTGGAGCAGTTGCGGGTGCTCTGGCACGGCGAGTCGATAGCGTTGAGTGACGCCTGTGAAATACCGCCCTCGGGGGTGGATACCCCGGAGGATCTGGAGGAAGTACGTCGGCAACTGGCGGTTCGCTGACGCCGGATTCGGTTAGATCAGCAAAAAATTATGCAATAAAAGCGTTAACGGGGTACATTGCCCCGCAGTTATGGCGGCTAAGCGTCTCAAGAAAACGTTCGAGGAACTATATGATTACCCTGGGTGAATACATCATTAAGAATCAAGCTGAATACCCCAGCGCCAGCGGCGAGCTGTCGTCGCTGTTGTCGTCTATCCGTCGCGCCGCCAAGGTGGTGAACCGGGAGATCAACCGGGCCGGCCTGGTCACCGACATCATCGGTGGCAGCAACGGCAGTGAAAACGTGCAGGGTGAAACACAGCAGAAACTGGATGTGTTCGCCAATGATATATTTAAAGCGGCATTAGAGGCGCGTGGCGAAGTGTGCGGCATCGCGTCCGAAGAAGAAGACCATTATGTGGCCTTCGATGACAAGCGCCAGAGCAATGCCAAATACGTGGTGTTGATGGATCCGCTGGACGGCTCTTCCAACATCGATGTCAATGTGTCCATCGGCACCATTTTCTCCATTTACCGTCGCGTCAGCGCATCCGGTGAGCCGGTAAACATGGAAGACTTTCTGCAGCCGGGCGTGAATCAGGTCGCCGCCGGCTACGTGGTGTACGGCTCTTCCACCATGCTGGTCTACACCACCGGTAATGGCGTGCACGGCTTTACCTACGACCCGACCCTGGGCTCCTTCTGCCTGTCGCACGAAAATATTCGCATTCCCGAGCAGGGCACCATCTATTCCATCAACGAAGGCAACTACATCAAGTTTCCGGAAGGGGTGAAGAAGTACCTGAAGTTCTGTCAGGAAAAGGACGCAGACACCAAACGCCCCTATAGCTCGCGCTATATCGGCTCCCTGGTATCGGATTTCCATCGGAATATGCTCAAGGGCGGCATCTATATCTATCCGTCCGGCACCAGCAACCCCAACGGCAAGCTGCGGTTGCTGTATGAGTGTAACCCGCTGGCATTCATGGCCGAGCAGGCCGGTGGCAAGGCCACCGATGGTTTCCGTCGCATCATGGAAATCAAGCCGACCGAGCTGCATCAGCGTACCCCCTATTTTGTGGGCTCGAGCAAGATGGTCGACAAGGCCGGTGAACTGATGGCGCAATATTCCAGCCCCGAAGCGGAATAAGCGAACACAAAGCACCAGGCCGTCAGCGATAAGCTGTCAGTAAAATAGCAAACACCGAGCTTTAAATAGGCTCGGTGTTTTTTTTGTGCGGTATACAGCGCAGGCGCTGTATTTTCTCTTCACGCTTCACTCCTCACGATTCTTCACATAAACAAAAAAGGCCGGCATGTGATGCCGGCCTTTTGCTCGATTAGCGGTAACGCTTAACGACGGTTATTTCTCGACCTGAGTCTTGAACTCACGCTCGGCTGCGCCGGTGTACAGCTGACGCGGACGGCCGATTTTCTGCTTGCTGTCAGACATCATCTCGTTCCAGTGCGACATCCAGCCCACGGTACGTGCCAGGGCGAAGATCACGGTGAACATGGAGGTCGGAATACCGATGGCCTTCAGAATGATACCGGAGTAGAAATCGACGTTCGGGTACAGCTTGCGTTCGACGAAGTAGGGGTCGGACAGCGCGATACGTTCCAGCTCCATGGCCACGTCCAGCAGCGGATCTTCGATTTTGAGATCGTCCAGTACTTCGTGGCAGGTTTCGCGCATGACCTTGGCGCGCGGATCGAAGTTCTTGTACACCCGGTGGCCGAAGCCCATCAGACGGAAGGGGTCATCCTTGTCTTTGGCGCGTTCGATAAACTCGGGAATGCGATCCACGGAGCCGATTTCTTCCAGCATCATCAGACAGGCTTCGTTGGCACCGCCGTGAGCCGGTCCCCACAGCGAGGCAATGCCGGCCGCAATACAGGCGAAGGGGTTGGCACCACTGGAGCCGGACAGACGCACGGTCGAGGTAGAGGCATTCTGCTCGTGATCCGCATGCAGGGTAAAGATACGGTCCATGGCGCGCTCGACGATGGGGTTGACCTTGTAATCTTCACAGGGCACCGCAAACATCATCTGCAGGAAGTTGGCCGAATAACTCAGGTTGTTGCGCGGATACACAAACGGCTGACCGATGGAGTACTTGTACGCCATGGCAGAGATGGTCGGCATCTTGGCAATCAGGCGGTGGGCGGCAATTTCCCGGTGTTCCTGGTTGTTGATGTCCATCGGGTCGTGGTAGAACGCCGACAGACCGGCGATAACACCACAGACAATGGCCATGGGGTGCGCATCGCGGCGGTAGCCCTTGAAGAAGGACGACAACTGCTCGTGTACCATGGTGTGACGCATGATCAGGTGCTGAAACTGGTCAAACTGCTTGGCGGTCGGGGCTTCCCCGTACAGCAGCAGGTAGCAGACTTCGAGGTAGCTGGCGTTTTGTGCCAACTGATCGATGGGGTAACCGCGGTGCAGCAGTATGCCCTTGTCACCGTCGATATAGGTGATTTCGGACTGGCAGGATGCCGTCGCCATAAAACCGGGATCGTAGGTAAAGTATCCATGTGAGCCCAGCGAGCTGATATCGATCACATCGTAACCGGCTGTGCCCGAGGCGATTGGAAGCTCAATGGGTTCCTTGCCTGGCAAGTGTAGAGTGGCCTTTTGGTCAGCCATAGCACGTCTCCTTCGCGTTCTTATAATAGGTCCACGGATAGGCATTTTTACATAGATCAAAAAAATATCTAACTACTATTGCCTTCCATGGTGCGGGCATATTGAAAACAGAACCGGGGGGCAATGTCAATTTTACTCGTGTGGCTGACCACGGGTTGACGTCGTTGTGGGATCAACTTTACATATTTGATCATTGGCTCAGACCCTTCGTTGTAATTATTTTTCTCCTCCATATACTGGATTGCGAGGGTATATGGTGCAGTTTTGGATATTTTGCAAGTGCAATCGCTGGTGTTCTGAACGCCTTCGGGCATCCGGATTTCAGTATGCACTTTCTCTCAAGTTTCCATTTCATATATCCGGGCTTTATCTGTTAAAACAATAACTAACGTGCTCAATGGAGCTAGTGGGCAAGACCGTGACTAAAAAACAGAGACCTGTAAACCTCGACCTACGGACTATTCGCCAACCTGTCGCTGCAATCGCATCAATCCTGCACCGGGTTTCCGGTGTCATCACGCTGTTCGCACTCGCCATCCTGCTGTGGCTGCTGAGTTACTCGCTTTCTTCCGAAGCCGGGTTCCAGGCAGTTGTGGATATTCTCGACGGTTTCTTCGTCGGCTTTATCCTCTGGGGTGTTCTGACTGCGCTGGCCTACCACATAGTGGGCGGCATTCGCCACCTCATTATGGACCTGGGCTACTGTGAAGAGCTGGAGTCGGGTGCGCTGAGTGCCAAGGTGGCGTTCGGTGTGACTATCGTGTTGTCATTGCTGGCGGGGGTAATGGTATGGTAACCAATTCTGCAACCTTTGGTCGCAGCGGCGTACATGATTTCATGTTGATGCGCGCCTCGGCCGTTGTTCTGACCTTATACACCCTTTACCTGGTGGGTTTTATCGCCTTCAACGACATCAGCTTTGATGTCTGGGCGGGCTTCTTCGACAAGACCTTTACCAAGGTGTTTACGCTACTGGCGCTGTTCAGCATGTTGATACATGGCTGGATCGGTGCCTGGCAGGTGCTGTCCGACTATGTCAAACCGGCCTTGTGGCGCGGTGTGGCCCAGTTTGGAGTAGTGGTGTTACTGCTGGTTTATGTATTGACCGGTATCGTCGTACTGTGGGGTGTATAAGGTGACTATTACAATTCGCGAATTCGACGCCGTGGTAATCGGCGCCGGCGGTGCAGGCATGCGTGCCGCACTACAAATAGCCGAATCCGGCAAGAGCTGTGCGCTGTTGTCCAAGGTATTTCCGACCCGTTCTCATACCGTATCCGCTCAGGGTGGCATCACGGTAGCGCTGGGCAATGCCCACGACGACAACTGGGAATGGCACATGTACGATACCGTCAAGGGCTCCGATTATATCGGTGACCAGGATGCGATCGAGTTTATGTGTCAGACCGGTCCCGAGGCCATCCTCGAACTGGAAAAAATGGGTCTGCCCTTTTCTCGTTTCGACAACGGCAAGGTGTATCAGCGCCCCTTCGGTGGCCAGTCCAAGGCCTTCGGTGGCGAGCAGGCGGCGCGTACCGCCGCGGCGTCCGACCGTACCGGTCATGCCCTGCTGCATACCCTCTATCAGCAAAACGTCAAGCACAAGACGACCGTCTTTTCCGAATGGTATGCGCTGGATCTGGTGAAAAACCAGGACGGCGACGTGGTCGGCTGTACCGCTATCGATATCGAAAGCGGTGAGCTGGTGTACTTCAAGGCCAAGGCCACCATTCTGGCCACCGGCGGCGCCGGTCGTATCTTCCAGTCCACCACCAATGCCCATATCAACACCGGTGACGGCGTGGGCATGGCCCTGCGTGCCGGTGTGCCGGTGCAGGACATGGAAATGTGGCAGTTCCACCCCACCGGCATCGCCGGCGCGGGCACCCTGGTGACCGAAGGTTGCCGTGGTGAAGGCGGTTACCTGCTGAACAAGGACGGCGAACGTTTCATGGAGCGTTATGCGCCCAACGCCAAGGATCTGGCCGGTCGTGACGTGGTTGCCCGCTCCATGATGATCGAGATCCGTGAAGGCCGCGGTTGCGATGGTCCCTGGGGTCCGCACCTGAAGCTGAAGCTGGATCACCTGGGCAAGGACGTACTCGAATCCCGTCTGCCCGGCATCTGCGAGCTGTCTCGTACCTTCGCCCACGTGGATCCGGTCAAAGAGCCGATTCCGGTTATTCCGACCTGTCACTACATGATGGGTGGTGTTCCGACCAATGTGAATGGCCAGGCGATGACCCTCGATGCCGATGGCAAGGACGTGCCGGTGAAAGGCCTGTTTGCGGTCGGCGAAATTGCCTGCGTATCGGTACACGGCGCCAATCGTCTGGGCGGCAACTCGTTGCTGGATCTGGTGGTATTCGGTCGTGCCGTGGGACGTCACCTGACCGAAGCCCTGAACGAGCTGACCGACATCAAAGACGCGACCGAGGCCGACATCGACGCGGCAATGGCCCGTTACAACCGTTGGGAAAACAATCGCGACGGTGAAGACCCGGTACAGATCAAGAAAGATCTGCAACAGTGCATGCAGCACAACTTCTCGGTATTCCGCGAAGGTGACGCCATGGCGTCCGGCCTGGCCGAGCTGAAAAAGATTCGTGAGCGACTGAAGAACGCCCGTCTGGATGACACCAGCAGCGACTTCAATACCCAGCGTATCGAATGTCTGGAGCTGGACAACCTGATGGAAACCGCTTATGCCACCGCGGTGGCCGCGAACTTCCGCACCGAAAGCCGTGGTGCTCACTCTCGTTTCGATTATCCGGAGCGTGATGACGAAAACTGGTTGTGCCATTCCCTGTACAGCCCTGAAACCGAGTCCATGAGCAGACGGTCCGTGAATATGTCACCGAATCATCGTGATGCATTCCCGCCGAAAGCGCGGACCTACTAAGGGGAGGGGATAAAGATGCAAGTTACTATTTCAGTTTATCGTTATAACCCGGAAACCGATGCCAAGCCGTTCATGAAAGACTATCGGCTGGACGTGGCCGAAGGCTCCGACATGATGGTGCTGGATGCGCTGCTGGCACTGAAAGAGCAGGATCCGAGTTTATCCTTCCGTCGCTCCTGCCGTGAAGGGGTCTGTGGCTCCGATGGCATGAACATGAACGGCAAGAACGGCCTGGCCTGTATTACGCCGCTGTCCGACTTGCTGGGCAAGGACAACAAGGTGGTGATCCGACCTCTGCCCGGCTTGCCGGTGGTGCGTGACCTGGTGATCGACATGAGCCAGTTCTACACCCAGTGGGAAAAGGTCAAACCGTTCCTGATTGCCGATGAAAAACTGCCACCGGCGCGTGAGCACATGCAATCACCGGAAGAGCGGGCCAAGCTGGACGGACTGTACGAGTGCATTCTGTGCGCCTGTTGTTCTACCGCCTGTCCGTCCTTCTGGTGGAACCCGGACAAGTTTATCGGTCCGGCCGGTTTGCTGGCCGCCTACCGCTGGTTGTCGGACAGCCGCGATACCGCCGCCGACGAACGCCTGGCCAGCATGGAAGACGCCTTCAGCGTATTCCGCTGTCATGGCATCATGAACTGCGTGAATGTATGTCCCAAGGGCCTGAACCCCACCAAGGCCATTGGTCACATCAAATCCATGCTGTTGAATCGGGCAGTTTAATCGTCCCCGCTAGATAATCCGCCGCCCGCAAGGGCGGCTTTGACTCGACGATCAGAACGACAGTAGCCCTGTCGAGACATTACAAAGGGATAAAGATGCACAATGGCGTAATGCAAGCCTGGCTGGATTCTTCTTACCTGGCCGGTGCCAATGCGACCTATGTAGAAGACCTTTATGAGGCTTATCTTGCCGATCCTGAGTCCGTTCCCGAGCAGTGGCAGACCGTATTCAACGGCCTGCCGGTGCCTGAAGAAAACGTACAGGATCAACCTCATTCTCAAGTAAGAGATTACTTCCGCCGCCTTGCCAAAGACACCTCCCGCTATGCCACACCGGTCAGTGATCCCCACACTGACGCCAAGCAGGTCAAGGTGCTGCAGCTGATTAACGCCTATCGTTTTCGTGGCCATCAGAATGCCAACCTGGATCCGCTCGGGCTTTGGGATCGCAAGGTGGTGGCCGAGCTGGACCCGGCCTTTCACAACCTGACCGGCGCCGATCTGGACGCCACCTTCAACGTGGGTTCCTACGCCATCGGCCAGGAAACCATGAAGCTGAAGGATCTGGTTTCCGCATTGAAAAAAACCTACTGCGGCCCGGTCGGTGCCGAGTATATGCACATCACCAGTACCAGAGAGAAGCGCTGGATCCAGAGCCGTTTAGAACCGATGGTAGGTGATCCCGGATTCAGTCAGGACGACAAGCTGCGCTTTCTGGACAGCCTGAACGCCGCCGAAGGCCTGGAAAAATATCTGGGTGCCAAGTTCCCCGGCGCCAAGCGTTTCTCCCTCGAAGGGGGTGATGCCATGGTTCCGATGACCAAGGAGCTGATCCGTCGCTTCGGTGAGAAAGGTGGTCGGGAAGTGGTGATCGGCATGGCCCACCGTGGCCGTCTGAACATGCTGGTCAACGTGCTGGGCAAGCGCCCACAAGACCTGTTTGATGCCTTTGCCGGCAAGTACGAAGTACAAAGCTCGGGTGACGTGAAGTACCACATGGGCTTCAGCTCCGACTTCGAGACCCCGGGCGGTAACGTACACCTGGCGCTGGCGTTCAACCCCTCGCATCTGGAAATCGTCAACCCGGTGGTTATCGGTTCGGTGCGCGCGCGCATGGACCGCCTGTCCAACCCGGATGGCCGCAAGGTACTGCCGATTACCATTCACGGCGATTCGGCCTTTGCCGGTCAGGGTGTGGTAGCGGAAACCTTCAACATGTCGCTGACCCGGGGCTACGGCGTGGGCGGCACCGTGCGTATCGTCATCAACAACCAGGTTGGTTTTACCACCTCCAACCCGCGCGATACCCGCTCTACCGAATACTGTACCGACATCGCCAAGATGGTGCAGGCGCCGATTTTCCACGTCAATGCGGATGATCCGGAAGCCGTGGTGCAGGTGACTCAGCTGGCATTGGATTATCGTAACGAGTTTGGTCGCGATGTGGTGATCGATCTGGTGTGCTACCGCCGTCACGGTCACAACGAGGCCGACGAGCCGAGTGCGACCCAGCCGCTGATGTACCAGAAGATCAAGAAACACCCGACGCCGCGCAAGATTTATGCCGATCAATTGATTGCCAAGGGCACCATCTCGGCGGAAGACACCACCGTGATGATCAACGAATATCGTGATGCATTGGACAGCGGCGAGTGTGTGGTCAAGGAATGGCGACCGATGGAAAAACACTCCGTCGACTGGTCTCCCTACCTGGGTCACGAGTGGGATATGGAGTACGACTCCAATTACCCGCTCGATGCGCTGAAAGAGCTGGCCGATCGGGTTACCGACTACCCCGAGAGCCATACGCTGCAGCGTCAGGTTGGCAAAATCTATGCCGATCGCAAGTTGATGGCCAAGGGCGAAAAGCTGGCCGATTGGGGCTTTGCCGAAGTACTGGCCTACGCCACCCTGTGTGACAACGGTTATGAAGTGCGTCTGACCGGTCAGGATTCCGGCCGCGGTACCTTCTTTCACCGTCATGCCGTGTTGCACAACCAGAACGATGCCAGCACCTATACCCCGCTGTGCCATCTGTCCGACAGTCAGGGCCAGTTTCAGGTGTACGATTCGGTGCTGAGTGAAGAAGCGGTGATGGCGTTTGAATACGGTTATGCCACCGCCGAGCCCGAGGGGCTGAACGTATGGGAAGCCCAGTTTGGTGACTTCGCCAACGGCGCCCAGGTGGTGATCGATCAGTTCCTGAGTTCCGGTGAGCAGAAGTGGGGCCGGATGTGCGGTCTTACCCTGTTGTTGCCCCATGGCTACGAAGGGCAGGGTCCGGAGCACTCCAGTGCGCGTTTGGAGCGTTATCTGCAACTGTGCGCCGAGCACAACATGCAGGTCTGTGTACCGACCACGCCGGCGCAGGTGTTCCACATGCTGCGTCGTCAGGTATTGCGCCCCATGCGTCGTCCGCTGGTGGTGATGACACCCAAGTCGTTGTTGCGTCATCCGCTGGCGGTTTCCGAGCTGGAAACCCTCGCCACCGGCTCTTTCCAGAACGCTATCGGCGAAATTGATGATCTGGATCCCAAAGGCGTCAAGCGTGTTGTTCTTTGTTCGGGCAAGGTGTATTACGATTTGCTTGAAACACGGCGCAAGCATGAACAAACGGATGTGGCCATTATTCGGATCGAGCAATTGTATCCGTTCCCTCAGGAAGAGGTTGCCGCGATTTTTGCCGACTACCAGCACGTAACCGATTTCGTCTGGTGTCAGGAAGAGCCGCAAAACCAGGGCGCCTGGTATTGCAGCCAGCATCACTTCCGGGCCGCGATTCCGGCGGGCGCGAATCTGCGATATGCAGGTCGCGAAGCCTCGGCATCGCCGGCAGTGGGCTACACCTCTGTTCACTTACAACAACAAAAAGCGCTGGTCGAAGACGCACTGACGCAGACCGAAGCATAACGCACAAAGGACATATTGATGACCATCGAAATCAAGGTTCCCGACTTACCCGAGTCCGTCGCCGATGCCACTATCGCCACCTGGCACAAACAGCCGGGTGACCGGGTTGAACGCGACGAAGTAATCGTCGACATCGAAACCGACAAGGTGGTACTGGAAGTACCGGCGCCCGAAGCCGGTATTCTGGAAGCCATTATCGAAGACGCCGGTGCCACCGTGCTGGGCCAGCAGTTGATTGGCCAGCTCAAGCAGGGCGCCGTGGCCGGCGAAGCGACCAAGGAAAAGGCCGCTTCTTCTGCCAATGGTGAAGCCAAAGAAGACGCCAAGACCGACAGCAAAGCCGACGCCAAGTCCGACGATGACAGCCTGAGCCCGGCGGTTCGCCGCCTGGTGGCCGAACACGGCATCGACGTGGCCAAGCTGTCCGGCTCCGGCAAGGGTGGTCGCATCACCAAGGAAGATGTGGAAGCCTTCATCAAGGGCGGCAACAAGCCGGCGGCCGCACCTGCTGCAGCCAAGGCAGAGACCCCGGTCGTGCCGCTGGGCGAGCGTACCGAAAAGCGGGTGCCGATGACCCGTCTGCGCAAGCGCGTTGCCGAGCGTCTGCTCGAAGCCAAGAACACCACCGCCATGCTGACCACCTTCAACGAAGTCAACATGGGTCCGATCATGAGCCTGCGCAAGCAGTATCAGGAAGTGTTCGAGAAACGTCATGGCATTCGTCTGGGCTTCATGTCCTTCTATGTGAAAGCCGTGGTCGAGTCGCTCAAGCGCTTCCCGGAAGTGAACGCCTCCATCGACGGTGATGATATCGTCTATCACAACTACTTCGACGTCAGCATCGCCGTTTCTACCCCGCGTGGCCTGGTCACGCCGGTACTGCGCGACTGTGATCGTCTGAGCCTGGCCGATATCGAAAAGAGCATCAAGGAACTGGCCATCAAGGGTCGTGACGGCAAGCTGACCGTGGACGACATGACCGGCGGTAACTTCACCATTACCAACGGTGGTGTGTTCGGATCCTTGATGTCTACGCCGATCATCAACCCGCCGCAGAGCGCCATTCTGGGTATGCACAAAATCCAGGATCGCCCCATGGCCGTGAACGGCAAGGTAGAAATACAGCCGATGATGTACCTGGCGCTGTCTTACGATCACCGTCTCATCGACGGTCGCGAGTCGGTCAGCTTCCTGGTTTCCATCAAGGAACTGCTGGAAGATCCGACCCGCCTGCTGCTGGACGTATAAACCAATAACAAGAGGTTGGGCTGCGGCCCGGCCTTTTTTTATACCCTGCGACAACATAAAAACGGAAATTAAAAAATACTCTGAATCCCTACACAACAACGGAAACACAACATGAATTTGCATGAATATCAGGCAAAAAAATTGTTTGCTGAATACGGTTTGCCCGTGTCGGAAGGCTATGCATGTGACAATCCACAGGAAGCAGTGGAAGCTGCCAGCAAGATCGGCGGTAGTATGTGGGTGGTTAAATGTCAGGTTCACGCCGGAGGCCGCGGTAAGGCCGGTGGCGTCAAGCTGGCTAAAACCAAAGACGAGATAAGAGAATTCGCCGAACACTGGCTGGGCAAGAACCTGGTAACCTATCAGACCGATGCCAATGGTCAGCCGGTTGCCAAGATTCTGGTTGAGTCCTGCACCGACATCGACAAAGAGTTGTATCTGGGTGCGGTTGTCGACCGGGGTACCCGCCGTGTTGTCTTTATGGCATCTACCGAAGGTGGTGTGGAAATCGAGAAGGTGGCCGAAGAGACCCCCGAACTGATCCACAAAGCCGCCATCGATCCCCTGGTGGGCCCGCAGGCTTATCAAGGCCGTGAACTGGCATTCAAACTGGGGCTGAAAGGCGACCAGATCAAACAGTTCACCAAAATTTTCCTTGGTCTGGGACAAATGTTCCTGGACTACGATTTTGCCCTGCTGGAAATCAACCCGCTGGTGATCACCACCGAGGGTAACCTGCATTGCCTGGACGGCAAGATCAACATCGACTCCAACGCCATGTACCGTCAGCCCAAGCTGCGCGATATGCACGATCCCTCACAGGACGATGCCCGCGAAGCCTATGCGGCCAAGTGGGAGCTGAACTACGTGGCACTCGACGGTAACATCGGCTGCATGGTCAATGGTGCCGGTCTGGCCATGGGTACCATGGACATCGTTAACCTGCACGGCGGTTCACCCGCCAACTTCCTGGACGTAGGCGGTGGCGCCACCAAGGAGCGGGTAACCGAAGCATTCAAGATTATTCTCTCCGACAGCAATGTGAAAGCGGTGCTGGTCAATATCTTCGGTGGCATCGTTCGTTGTGACATGATTGCCGAAGGCATTATCGGTGCGGTGAAGGAAGTGGGCGTTAAAGTCCCGGTGGTGGTGCGTCTGGAAGGCAACAATGCCGAAGCCGGTACCGCGAAACTGGCCGAGTCCGGTCTCAACATCATCGCCGCCACCAGCCTGACCGACGCAGCCGTTCAGGTCGTTAACGCCGCACAGGGGAAATAACAGCATGAGCATTCTGATCAACAAAGACACCAAGGTCATTTGTCAGGGTTTCACCGGTGGCCAGGGTACCTTTCATTCCGAACAGGCCATCGAATACGGCACTCAAATGGTGGGTGGCGTATCTCCCGGCAAGGGGGGCACTACCCATCTGGGCCTGCCGGTGTTCAATACGGTGCGTGAAGCGGTTGAAGTGACCGGTGCCACCGCCACCGTGATTTATGTGCCGGCCGCGTTCTGTAAAGACGCGATTCTGGAAGCGATTGACGCGGGCATCGAGCTTATCGTGACCATCACCGAAGGCATTCCGACCCTGGACATGCTGGACGTGAAAGTGAAGCTGGAACAAACCGGCGTGCGCATGATAGGCCCCAACTGCCCCGGCGTGATCACCCCGGACGAGTGCAAAATCGGCATCATGCCCGGCCATATCCACAAGAAAGGCAAGGTGGGCATCGTGTCCCGCTCCGGTACCCTGACCTACGAAGCGGTCAAGCAAACCACCGACGAAGGCTTTGGCCAGTCCAGCTGTATCGGTATTGGTGGCGACCCGATCCCGGGCTCCAACTTCATCGATATTCTGGCGTTGTTCGAGAAGGATCCGGAAACCGAGGCCATCGTGATGATCGGTGAAATCGGCGGCACCGCCGAAGAAGAAGCGGCTGCCTATATCAAGGAGCACGTCACCAAGCCGGTGGTCTCTTACATCGCCGGCGTGACCGCCCCTCCGGGCAAGCGCATGGGCCATGCGGGCGCCATCATCTCCGGTGGCAAGGGCACCGCAGACGAGAAGTTTGCCGCCCTGCAGGACGCCGGTGTCAAAACCGTGCGTTCACTGGCCGACATCGGCAAGGCACTGCGTGAAGTGACCGGCTGGTAAAGCCGTAAGCGATAAGCTTTAAGCTGGAAGAAAGAGAAAAGGAGCCGAAAGGCTCCTTTTTTTATTTTTTGTTACCCCTCAGCCCTCACGTTTCGAGTCACATCCGTTCAACCCGGCTCCAGGGATCGGGTTTGATGCTGAACTGGCCGTGTTGCCAATGGCTGGCCAGGCGGCGGAAGTCGTCGCCTTTCATGTGGATCAGATCCCGGTGATCGCCGCTTTCCATATAGACATCGGCCATATGGAGCACTTCATCATCCACCAGCGTGTCCAGCGAATAGGCTTCACCCAGCGCAGGAATGGCGCCCGGATCGCAGTCATCGAACCACTTCCCGAGGGTGTGCTCCGGTGTCAGCTGTACTTCATGGTGAATCAGGTAATTCAGGCGCTGCAGGTCGACCTTGTCGGCGGCAGGCAGTACCGCCATGATCGACTTACCGTCATCCTGCTCCAGAATCACCGCCTTGGCCATCTGGGCCAGCGGAACATGGCTGGCGATGGCGCTTTGAGTCGCACCTTCGGCATAGACGTGGCGCACCTTTTCATAGGGAATATGGTGTTGATCCAGATACTGTTTCAGTCTTGTTGACATACCCATAGCTACCTCCCGAAGGCAAGGCCATGTCGGCCGCCTTCTCTAGCTGCCTCTTCAGTATAGTTCGCCCGTTAAAACCTGATTCTGAAATACCTCATATGAAGCCTTGATTCAGATCAAGTATCGCGATGATAGATATTTTTTAAGCATCCAATTCTCGTAGAATGATTTTCTATAGAGTCAAATGAGATGCTAACGGAATGCGTAACCTTTCTTTAAACTGGAAGATATTTCTGCCGCTGCTGGTGATATTCGCCCTGGTATTTGCCTTGTGTTTTACCGTGTCCACCAAGCTGCAGCGAACGCTGGCTCTGCATCTGGCTGAAGAAAAAATAGAAACCACCGCCAACCTGTATATGGATCAGCTTAATGTGTTGATGGTGAACGGCGTGATTCATCAGCGCCAGCTGGTACAGACCAAGGTGCTGGAAGAGGTGGGCATCGAGCAGGCCAGGGTGATTCGTGCGCCGGCGGTGACCAGGCTGTTTGGCCCCGGCGCGCCGGATCAGGGCATCGAGGACGAGCTGGATCGTCGGGCCATCGAGCAGGGCGAGACGGTGCTCGATTTGCATCTGGACGATGAAATTCCAAGCCTGACGCTGGTCAAGCCTTACAAGGCCTACCAGGAGTATCGCGGCACTTCCTGTCTGCAGTGTCATCAGGTAGACGAAGGCACCGTGATGGGCGCGGTGCGCATCAGTTACGATCTGAGCGATACCTTCGCCCAAATCCACGACAACAACCTGCGGCTGGGCGGCGCCTTGCTGCTGGTATTCGCGCTGGCCTGCCTGTTGTTGTGGCTGATCCAGAATCATTATCTGAAGCGTCCCATCCTCAATATCAGCAGCCGCCTGCAACAGCTGGCGAAAGATCGCGATTTGACCACGCGCCTGGTGCCGCTGGGCAAAGACGAACTGGGTGGGCTGGTCGGTGCCATCAACGGGCTGCTGGCCAGCTTTCAGGGCAGCCTGAAGGAAGTGCAGCAGGTCACCGGGCGGATTTACCGGGAGGCGGATCAGATCCAGCTGGGGGCGCAGCAGACCGATGCCTCGGTGAAGGCGCAGGATGGTGAAACCGCGCTGATTGCCACCGCCGTGAATGAAATGGAGGCCTCGGCCCGGGAAGTGCGGGAAAATGCCCGTCTTACCGCCGAAACCTCGGAGCAGAGTCATGTCTTTGCACTGAGTGCCAGCGATCAGGCCCAGGTGGCGGTGGCCGGTATTCAGGACTTGAGCGGCGAGATTGAACGCATCGATCAGGTCATTCGTACCCTGGACGGCCGTTGTGATCAGGTTGGCAAGGTGCTGGACATGATCAAGGGCATTGCCGAGCAGACCAACTTGCTGGCATTGAATGCGGCCATTGAGGCGGCACGGGCCGGTGAGGCCGGGCGCGGCTTTGCGGTGGTAGCGGACGAGGTACGGACCCTGTCGTTGCGTACGCAACATTCGGCAGAAGAAATCACCGGCATGATTCGGTTGCTGCAAAGTGAGGCGAAAGACGCGGTGCAGGCCATCGAAAAGGCCGAAGGGCAAGCGGTGAGCAGTGTCGCCAGCACCCAGGCGGCCATGGACTCGTTGCAGGCCATTATCGAGCAGGTCGCCCGTATCAACGAGCTGAATTCACTGGTCTCGACCTCGGCCGACGAGCAGAGTGCGGTCTGTGCCGAGGTGAGTTATAACATTACCCGGGTAAGGGACTCGTCGGGCGAGACACTGCAGCAGTCTCATTTCGCCGCCACCGCCAGTTTGCAGCTGGTGGCCGAGTGCAAGGTACTGGAGCAGATGATTGCCCACTATCGCTTGCAGGAGGAGGCGATAGCGGATGAGGCACTGCCGGACGGGGCGCTGCTACCGAGCAAATAAACAAAAAAAGGGCGCTCAGGCGCCCTTTTTCGTGGAGTACGTATCGTAGGCGTTACTTTGCTTCAAGCTTCGCGGCTTTCCACCACCTGACTCACTACCTCACCGTTGGCCAGTCGAGTGCGAATGGTGTCTCCTGGCTGAAGTTGGCCGGCATCGGTGATCACCCGCGCGTCTTGCTGGGTGATGCTGTAACCGCGAGCGAGCGTGGCCAGCGGGCTGATGGCGTTGAGTCGTGAGCCTGCCAGAGCCAGCCGGTGGCTGCTATGCTCGAGGCGGGTTTTCATCAGGCTGTGCAGGCGCAGCTGCAGGCCGCTGAGCAGTGCCTGACGGCTCTGTAGCCGTTGGGCCGGATGCTGGTGTTGCCAACGCAGCAGTACATTGCTCAGGCGCTGTTGTGTTTGTTCCAGCCGCCGGCTCATGGCCCGTTGCAGGCGCAGTTGCAACTGATCCAGCCGCTGAGCCTGTTGTTGCAGCCGTTGATGAGGATGCTGGCGACCCAGGCGTGCCTCCAGTCGTTCCAGCTGGCGCTTGCCCTGCAGCAGGTAGCGCTGTTGGGCCTGCTGCAGCTGTTGCTGCCACTGCTGGTACTGTTGCAGCTGGGCGCCGGCGTCCCGGCTGATCAGCTCGGCGGCAGCGGACGGGGTAGGGGCACGCAGATCGGCCACCAGATCGCTCAGGGTGATATCCACCTCGTGACCCACGGCGCTGACCACCGGCAAGGCAGATGCGGCGATGGCGCGAATCAGCCGCTCGTCGTTAAAACACCACAAGTCTTCCAGCGAGCCGCCCCCCCGGGCCAGAATCAACAGCTCGGTTTCGGCACGGCGGTTGGCGGTGGCCAAAGCCGAGACCAGTTGCATGGCGGCGGGCTCGCCCTGTACCTGACTGGGGTAAAGAACCACCTGCAAATGGGGGGCCCGGCGGGCCAGTACGGTCAGAATATCGTGTAATGCCGCCCCGGTAGGCGAACTGATAATACCGATGCGGGTCGGATGCTCGGGCAGCGGGCGCTTGCGTGCACTGTCGAACAGCCCTTCATCGCCCAGGCTGCGTTTGAGTGCCTCGAATTGCTGTTTGAGCAAACCTTCACCGGCGGGGGCCATGGTTTGCGCCACCAGCTGGTAATCGCCTCGCGGCTCATAAAGCGTGACTTTGCCGAAGATAAGTACCTGATCGCCGTTTTTGGGCTTGAATCCGACGCTGCGATTGTTGCCGCGAAACATGGCGCAGCGCAGCTGGGACTGATTGTCTTTTAGCGAAAAATACCAGTGACCCGAACCCGGAGTGGCGAGGTTGGATATTTCGCCGCTCAGGGCCACCGCGCCCATTTCGCCTTCCAGCAGCAGGCGTGCATGGCGATTCAGGCGGGTGACTGTGTAAATTTCTGATGATTTATCCTGATGCAAAATGGCCCCTGATAAGTGTCTTTATATTAAAGTAAGCGGCTTTAACGGCTATTTTGCGCTTAATTTGCCAAAATCACAAAAATCGCTTTACCCAAGGGAGACACATGCCTAAAATTCATCGGCAATATTTTTACCGATTTAACCCCCCAACTGATGGTGAATATTGCGATGCTTAGGATTGCCCAAGACGCCCTGACCTTTGATGATGTACTGCTGGTCCCAGCTCACTCCACCGTATTGCCCAACACCGCGGATCTTCGTACCCGCCTGACAAAAGACATTCACCTCAACATTCCCATTGTTTCTGCCGCCATGGATACCGTGACCGAAGCCGACCTCGCTATTGCGCTCGCTCAGGAAGGGGGAATTGGCTTTATTCACAAAAACATGTCGATTGAAGCCCAGGCTGCTCAGGTACGCAAGGTCAAGAAATTCGAAAGCGGCGTGGTGTCCGACCCGGTCACCGTTCGTCCCGACATGACCATTGCCGAGGTACGTGAACAGACCCTGCTGAATGGGTTTGCCGGTTACCCGGTAGTGACTGCCGAAGGTGAGCTGGTCGGCATTATCACCGGCCGCGATGTGCGCTTTGTGCAGGACATGAGCAAGCTGGTTAACGAGGTGATGACCGATAAGTCGCGCCTGGTGACCGTCAATGCCGGCGCGTCCCGCGACCAGGTTGAAGCCCTGATGCAGCAGCACCGCATCGAAAAAGTGCTGGTGGTCGGTGCCAAAGGCCAGCTGACCGGCATGATCAGCGCCAAAGACTTCCAGAAAGCCGAAAGCAAGCCCAACGCCTGTAAAGACGAACGTGGCCGCCTGCGCGTGGGTGCCGCCGTAGGAGCCGCTCCGGGCAACGAAGAGCGTATTCAGGCGCTGGTTGATGCGGGTCTCGACGTACTGCTGATTGACTCATCTCACGGTCATTCCGAAGGCGTACTACAGCGTATTCGCGAAACCCGTGCTGCTTTCCCGGAACTGCCGATCATCGGCGGCAACGTGGCTACTGCCGCCGGCGCCCTGGCTCTGGCCGAAGCCGGCGTGAGCGCGGTCAAGGTGGGCATCGGTCCCGGCTCCATCTGTACTACTCGCATCGTGACCGGTTGCGGTGTACCGCAAATCAGCGCCGTGGCCAATGCGGTTGAAGCATTGAAGGCGTTGGATATTCCGGTTATTGCCGATGGGGGCATTCGTTTCTCGGGCGACATCGCCAAGGCACTGGCCGCCGGTGCCAACTGCGTGATGATGGGCTCCATGTTTGCCGGTACCGAAGAGTCGCCAGGCGAAATCGAACTGTTCCAGGGCCGCTCGTTCAAGTCTTATCGCGGCATGGGTTCCCTGGGCGCCATGAGCAAGGGCTCAAGCGACCGTTACTTCCAGAGTGACAACGCCGCCGACAAGATGGTGCCGGAAGGCATCGAAGGTCGGGTGCCCTACAAGGGCATGCTCAAGGCGATTATCCATCAGCAGATGGGCGGCCTGCGCAGTGCCATGGGTCTGACCGGCAGTGCTACCATTGATGACCTGCGCACCAAGGCAGAATTTGTTAAGATATCCGGCGCGGGCATCCAGGAATCACACGTACACGATGTGACCATTACCAAGGAAGCGCCCAACTACCGGTTGGGTTGATCCCGACACGCAGTAAACGGGGGGCTGGTTCCCCCGTTTTTCTATTGCCGTCTGGCCCCCCACAGGCGGTCTTTGTAACGAGTAGGAAGACGATGACCAAAAATATTCATGATAACCGGATCCTGATCCTGGATTTCGGCTCTCAGTACACTCAGCTGATTGCCCGCCGGGTTCGGGAGCTGGGCGTATATTGCGAGCTGTGGGCCTGGGATGTGACCGAAGCCCAGATCCGCGAGTTCAATCCGAATGGCATTATCTTGTCTGGGGGACCCGAGTCGGTCACCGAAGCCGGTAGCCCACGGGCACCGGAATACGTGTTTAACGCCGGCGTACCGGTGTTCGGCATTTGCTACGGCATGCAGACCATGGCTCAGCAGCTGGGTGGCTCCGTTGCTGGCTCTACCGAGCGCGAATTCGGTTACGCTCAGGTTCAGCGGGTTGCCGACTGTGCCCTGTTCGCCAACATCGAAGACGCTATCGACACCGATGGCCACTCCTTGCTGGACGTGTGGATGAGTCACGGCGACAAGGTCGTGGCATTGCCCGAAGGCTTCCACAAGGTGGCCCAGACCGGCAGTTGCCCCTTTGCCGCCATGGCCGACGAAACCCGTCATTTCTACGGCGTGCAGTTCCACCCGGAAGTAACCCATACCCGTCAGGGCGCGCGCATGCTGGAGCACTTCATACGCACCATCTGCGGCTGTGATGCACTGTGGACCCCGGCGACCATCATCGACGATGCGGTTGCCCGTATCCGCGAGCAGGTAGGCACCGACAAGGTACTGCTGGGCCTGTCTGGCGGTGTTGATTCTTCCGTGACCGCCATGCTGCTGCACCAGGCCATTGGTTCACAACTGACCTGCGTATTTGTGGATAACGGCCTGCTGCGTTTGAACGAAGCCGAGCAGGTCATGGAGATGTTTGGCGATCACTTCGGGCTGAACATTGTTCATGTGAATGCCGAGCACCGCTTCCTGGAAGCGATGGCCGGCGAAAACGATCCGGAAGCCAAGCGCAAGATCATCGGTCGCGTGTTCATCGAAGTGTTCGATGAAGAAGCGAGCAAGATCAAGGACGTGAAATGGCTGGCTCAGGGCACCATCTATCCGGACGTGATTGAGTCTGCCGGCTCCGCTACCGGCAAGGCCCATGTGATCAAGTCGCACCACAACGTGGGCGGCCTGCCGGACGACATGGAAATGAAGCTGGTTGAACCGCTGAAAGAGCTGTTCAAGGATGAAGTGCGTCGGGTTGGCCTGGAACTGGGTCTGCCTTACGACATGCTTTATCGTCATCCGTTCCCGGGGCCGGGCCTGGGCGTACGGGTGCTGGGCGAAGTGAAGAAGGAATATTGCGACCTGCTGCGCCGGGCCGATGCCATCTTCATCGAAGAACTGCACAATCACGACCTGTACAACAAGGTCAGCCAGGCATTTACCGTGTTCCTGCCGGTACGTTCGGTCGGTGTCATGGGCGATGCCCGCAAGTACGACTGGGTTGTCTCGCTGCGTGCGGTAGAAACCATCGACTTCATGACCGCTCATTGGGCACACCTGCCTTATGACTTCCTGGGTCATGTGTCCAACCGTATCATCAACGAAATCGACGGCATTTCCCGCGTGGTTTACGATATCTCCGGCAAGCCGCCGGCGACCATCGAGTGGGAATAATCACTCGTTAGGTAACAGCTGGCACTAACCGGCATGAAATGACACTTAAGCCCATGTTTACATGGGCTTTTTTGTTTTTGGTCCCTGCACTGTCTGGCAACATTTGGCAGCGGGAAGCACGGCTTGAGTGTGGTATTTAACTTGGTATTATCGGCAGGTGATGCCATAAGTGAGAGCCAATACCATGCTGCCTTACCTTATGACTACATGGTATCATTTTTTCATAAAGCACTGTTTTTAAAGAAATAAAAAGCCAATTTATAAGGCTTTTTCAGCATGGTATCAAAATCGACTAAGGACCAGACTCATGCTGACCGATACCAAGCTGCGCAATCTCAAGCCCAGAGAGAAGCTTTACAAGGTGAATGACCGGGATGGGCTTTATGTGGCTGTTACTGCGGCTGGCACCGTCTCGTTTCGCTATAACTACTCCATTCATGGCCGCCAGGAGACCATCACCTTTGGCCGTTATGGTATCGGTGGTATCACCCTGGCGGAAGCTCGTGAACAATTACACGAAGCCAAGAAAATGGTGGCCGATGGTAAATCACCGGCCAAAGAGAAAGCGCGGAACAAGGCTCGGGTGAAAGACGCTGAAACCTTCGGTGCCTGGGCGGATAAATGGCTACGAGGCTACCAGATGGCGGACTCTACTCGGGACATGCGCCGTTCGGTC
Organism: Oceanisphaera sediminis; assembly: GCF_039539745.1. Lineage (NCBI taxonomy): Bacteria > Pseudomonadati > Pseudomonadota > Gammaproteobacteria > Aeromonadales > Aeromonadaceae > Oceanisphaera > Oceanisphaera sediminis. Next base: position 5,024 of record NZ_BAABDS010000028.1, on the reverse strand, counting down.
TATGCCCGGGAGCTGGAAAAGAAATTCGGCAATCAGAAGCTTACCGAAATCACCCACGAAGATCTGCGAGCGCTGACCGACGTCATAGTAGAGCGGGGTGCTCCTGCCACCGCCGTTCATACCCGTGACATTGTGCTCCAGGTATACCGCTGGGCCATTGAGAGAGGGCAGAAGGTCGAGAATCCGGCTGATTCAGTAAGGCCATCAAGCATCGCCAGGTTTGAACCTAGAGATCGCACCCTGTCACCGGAAGAAATCAAACTCATGTATCAATACATGGGCCGTATTGGCACATCGCCATCCATTCGAGCGGCGGTAAAACTGCTGCTGCTGACCATGGTTCGTAAAAGCGAGCTGACCAACGCCACCTGGAGTGAAATTAACTTCAGTGAAGCGCTGTGGACCATACCCAAAGAGCGGATGAAACGGCGGAACCCTCATTTGGTGTTTTTATCTCGCCAGGCCCTGGACATATTTATTGCCTTAAAGACCTTCTCCGGTGGCTCAGACTACATATTGCCATCCCGCTACGACTCCGACTTGCCCATGAGCAGCGCCACCCTGAACCGGGTGATGGACCTGACCTATAAGCTGGCCCAAAAAGAAGGACAGCCCCTGGCCAAATTCGGCCCCCATGATCTACGCCGCACTGCCAGCACCCTGCTGCACGAAGCCGGCTACAACACCGATTGGATCGAGAAATGCCTGGCCCACGAGCAGAAGGGGGTGAGAGCCGTGTATAACAAAGCTGAGTACCGCGAGCAGCGGACGGCCATGCTGCAGGACTGGGCGGATATGATTGATGAGTGGACTAAATAAGAATAGAAAACTTTGATGGGCAGCACATCATGACACACTATCGCTAAGTGTTATCAACAATTTTTCTGAGTTGAACAAATTTTGGATGGGGAAGTTTAATGACTACAACACTGGATTCAGACCGCGCACTTGAAGATATAGGAAAAGATCAATTCGGCTTTGTTGGTATGGCCAAACGTCTTGCACCATCAATCGTTGATGCATCGAAGGGCGATGGCATGGTGATTGGGCTCGAGGGACGCTGGGGCTCAGGTAAAACTTCACTCTTAAATTTTCTCCGTGCAGAGCTTAAATTCGCAGAGAAACAAGGAATACATACAATTACAATTGCACCATGGCTCAATGGGGACGCTTCACCATTAGTCTCCTCCTTGTTTGAACCTATGACAGAAATATTGAAAGCAGTAACAGGTAGCGTACAAGAAACTGCAATGAGAGATAAGATAGTAGAAGTCGGCAAACTGTTTCGTGATTATGGACCAAAGACAGCACGTAGCATTGCTTCCGTTGCAAATATTGCTGGGTACTTTATTCCAGGAGCTCAGCTTGCCAGTGATGTGCTGAAAGCAAGTGCAGAGGCAACTGATGGAGTGTTGGCTTGCGGTCGAACCCCATCTGAGATAAAACAAAAATTAGTGAGCAAGCTCCAAGAGTTGGATGTTGGATTTGTTGTCATTCTTGATGATCTTGATCGCCTTGAGCCAGAGCAAGCCGTAGAGGTTATTCGTCTGGTTCGCTCAGTCGCCGATTTTCCAAGAGTGGTTTACCTTATGTGCTATGATCGTGACGTTTTGGCTCAGGCACTACAGGCAGGTCTTAAAGTCAAAGATGGTGACTTGTTTCTTCAGAAAATTGTGCAGCTCACTTTTAATATTCCTCTTCCAGAGCCATTTGATCTTCGCGCTCACTTCTTAGAAGAAGCTAAATCTCTCTATACAGATGTGATAGGTAAGGAGCCAGATAGCACACTACTCGGAGATTTAAAATCAGCTGTCGATCGGGAAGGAGTAGATTTATCTACACCCCGTGAAGTTAAACTGGCTCTTAATAGTATTCGTTTTGTGTTTCCACAGGTTAAAAATGATGTGTACTTCCCAGACCTTTGTCGCTTGCATCTTATTAAGACTACAAATTATAAATTATATAAGTGGCTTGAGGTTTATCTTTCCGTTCGCTCTGTGTTAGTGACAGGAGATGCTACTGTTTCAATAGATGAAATGACTGAAATGGGTAAGGAACTAAAAAGCCTTTTACCTTCTGAAGATTCAGGTTCTGTCCGATCAATTTGGAGTTTGAGTCGTTTTATTCCTGGTTTGCTTGATAATGAAAAAGCAAATGAGCGTGTTTTTAATGAGGTTAATTCCAGGAAGGTATCGGAGGAAGTTAGCCTGAAACGGCTTGGAAGTCCATTGCACTATCGATATTACTTTGCGTTGACAGGTCCGAAGACAGTTATACCTGACGAAGATTTTTATAATTTATTGGAGTTGGCTCGCTGTAATATCGATAAGTTAACGTCTCTTCTTTCTGAAAAGGTTGTACAGCGCCGTCATTCCGGTAGAACATTTTTTGAGCATGTGTTAGACAGGTTAGATGATGAGTGCATATCAAGTCTGGATGAAAATCAGCTTACTGGCATACTCAAATCGCTATCGGATATGATGGATGTTGCAATGAAAGAAGATGGTGAGTGCCGCGCATTCTCTTTCCCGATTGACAGAACTGCTAACGCCGTTGCGAAAAGCTGTCTTAAGCGACTGCGCGAATTGAATCCCGAGTGTCAAGCGATAACTGTCAGACGCATGGCAAGCGAGGGAAAGGCCATCAATTGGTTGGTTGGAAAGTTCTTCAGAAGTCAACTTTTTCGCCATGGAAGAGTTGGAGATAAAGCCGATAAGCCAGAGCAGTGGGAAATTTCTGATGAAGTTCTGGATGCTGCTATTGATATTCTTAAAGAGCGCATCGGGCAGCAATATACAAAAGATTTGATACCATCTTTGCCCGAAATTTCAGCCTACCTGTATGGTTGGTTAAACATAACGGAAGACGAACAAGCTATAGTTTGGGTTCGAGAATACTGCAAATCCGATGAAGGATTCCTTAACATCCTGAATCATCTCAGAGGATGGTTGGTGAGTGACAAGGTATATTACCCTCTTTCTAAAGATGTTGTTTCTAAATTTCTTGATTGGGACAAAGTAACTGCACGCTTGGTAAGCATGCAAAATGGCGAGTTCTCTAATCAAGTAGCGGAGCTTCAATTGGCAATTGAGCAATCACGACACTAGGAAGAGTGGCAAGCTGATACGCCTATTACAGGGATTGGCAGCAGACTTAGAATATGTGGCTATTATATCGAACACTACGGTGTCCGCGTAGTATAGAAGAGCGGCTTCATTTTAGCCGCTAAAATTATGTCAGCATTTTTTGAGTAAGCTACTGCCGGTAAAGCATGTAGCTTGGCGTGCCGAACCTTGCTTTGTTGTGCCAGGTAGTAAGATTTCTGCTTATTTTTACTATGTTAATTTTTATTTTTTTTGAGAAATTTTAGCGGCTAAAAATAATGTAGTGTTTTATTTTTAAATGCTCGGTTTTGTTTTTTTGTTGGGAATGTTTAGCTTAACTTTTCATGCCTTTTTCTTTTTTGTTTTCGATATATCGAAATTAATTTTAAAGGTGAAAAATTAATTTAGTTTTTTATTTAAAAAATTATTTTTGTTGTTAGTATTAAAGTCTCTTCTGGTCTTGGGAGGCAATTACATGCAAACAATGGCACATAAAACACTTATAAACAGGAAAGTACTCCTGGAAATGATTCCGCTTTCAGCTCGGACAATTTACAACATGGAGCAGCGCGGTGAATTTCCACGCCGTATTGCGCTAACCAGCAGGAATGTTGCCTGGGACCTGGAAGAGGTTGAGAAGTGGATTGAAGAACGGAAGTCATCTGGCATTCAGGCTATGCGGCCCGGTTATTTTATGGGAGGCCGACGCTATGGCTATTGATCTCATGTCCGCCTTTACTGAAACTCCGCCGCCTATTGATTATGTCTTGCCTAACATGATTGCCGGTACTGTGGGTGCTCTGATTGCACCAGGCGGAGCAGGAAAGTCGATACTGGCTCTACAGCTTGCAACACAGATTGCGGGAGGCCCTGATTTACTGGGGTTAGGAGGATTTACTACTGGGCCAGTTATCTACCTTCCTGCAGAAGATCCAAAAATTATACTCACTCATCGGCTACATGCGCTCGGTAAAAGTTTATCTCTAAGGCAGATGCAAGTTATTTCAGCAAACTTGTTAATTGAACCTCTAATCGGTCGCTATCCTAACATTATGGAAAATGATTGGTTTGACGGGCTGAAAAAAGCGGCAGAAGGACGTCGCCTGATGATTCTGGACACGTTACGCCGATTTCATGTTGAAGATGAAAATGCCAGTGGACCTATGACGCAAGTAATTGGTCGTATGGAGGCCATTGCGGTCGAAACTGGCTGCTCCATTTTGTTCTTGCACCATACCAATAAAAATGCTCTGACGAATGGCGATGTCGATCTACAGTACGCGAGCCGCGGCTCTTCAGTCCTTGTTGACAATATTCGTTGGCAATCATTTCTATCTTGTATGACACAGGATGAGATAAAGGGATGCGGCATAGATAAAAACCAAGGTTCTTATTTTGTACGGTTTGGCATGAGTAAAGAGAATTATGGTCCACCTATAACAGACCGCTGGCTGCAACGGCATGAGGGTGGTGTGCTGAAACATGTCGAATTGAAGTCGCGATGTACCACTAGTGGTAAGAGCAGACTTAAAAGGTTGAAGAACGAGATTCGCAATGAGCTTTGAACTTACTCATGTTCGGCATGATCCTGCGCATTGCTTAGCACCAGGGTTGTTCCGAAGTCTACAACGTGGGGAGCGTAAACGACTCAAACTTGATGTTACCTATACCCATGGTTTCGATTCAATTCGGTTCTGGGGGCCGGAGCCTCTGGGTGTTGACGATCTTCGGGTTCTGCAGGGTCTTGTAGCTATGGCCGCAATTTCTGGTGATGGAGGACGTGGAATTGTGCTGGGAAACGAAACCGAGTCAGAAATTGGGCAGCAATTGCGCCTCTTGCTAGACCTGAATGTAGTGGCACACTTAAAGTGGCCACCTGTTCAGAGGTGATATCATCACCTCATCAGATATACAGGTGAC